>JAGQPD010000766.1 GCA_020426865.1 Planctomycetales bacterium | reverse complement strand
CCCGGGCCATCGCCGACCAGGCCCGTACCATCCGTATTCCCGTGCATATGGTCGAGACGATGTCGCGAGTTCGCAATGTCGCCCGACAACTGCTGCAGGAATTCGGCCGTGAACCTACCATGGAGGAAACGGCTCGCCGCGCACAAACCACGGTCGACGAAGCTCGACGTGTGTTGGCCATGAGCCGCTACCCGATCAGTCTCGATCGACCGGTCGGAAATAGCGAAGACAGCCAGTTTGGCGATTTGCTCCCCGATGGTGGGGCCGAAAGTCCTTCCAGCGGCGCTTCACAGGAGATGCTGCGAAACAGGATCGATCGCGTCCTGAAAACGCTCAGCTACCGTGAACGCGAAATCATCAAACTCCGCTACGGCCTCGGCGATGGATATAGCTATACCCTCGAAGAAGTTGGCCATATCTTCAAAGTGACCCGGGAACGGATTCGGCAGATCGAAGCCAAAGCTGTTCGCAAGCTGCAACAACCCAGCCGGAGCCAGGAGTTGGTAGGGTTCCTCGACTAGGCCGTTGCTCCGCTCCCGTCAGGTAAAGTGCCGCGTTACCGAAAGAAAAACCTCACCCAGCTCTAGCAATCGCAAGTTGATTGCTGGAGCTGTTCGTGTTACTAGCGGCGACGACCGTCTGTATCACGATGTCCTTGCGCTCGAAGTTCTTGCCTGCTGACTTGGCGCGGCTGGCAAATATCTCTAAGATGGCGTCACTGTGAATGTTGGTGTCGGCGTGTGGAGCTTCCGCACCGTCGACCAAAAGGGAACTCCGGTGTGATTCCGGGACGGCCCCGCCGCTGTGAGCGAATACCACGCGGCCTCCATTTCTGTTTGCCATTGCCGAAGTTTGTCGCCCGACCTGGGAGGGGGCTGCAAGACGATCCGGCGAGAAGGCGGGAGGTCGTATGTTCGCTAGTCAGAAGACCTGCCAACATCGTGAGAGTCGACACGAAAGTCGATTTTGTACTCGATATCCAATGCGATAACTTATCCGGCATGGAAATCGATATCCGAATCGACAGTGACGGCGGCGTGTAAGACCTTGCGAGGGACGGGTCTGCGTAAACCAGCGGTATATGGCTGGGTCGATGCTTATGGTGCGGAAGATTCCAACTCGGCGGGACGGCCTGCGCTATCCGTGTGCTTGCGGCCAACAACGCGCGGCAATGACCTTGGTCGAATTGTTGGTGGTCCTGGCGGTAATTGTCAGCTTGATGGCGTTACTACTTCCCGCGATCCAAGCGGCGCGGGAGGCCAGTCGTCGTACGGCGTGTCTGAACAACTTGCGCCAGCTGGGTATTGCAATGACCAATTACGAATCGCAACACATACGGTTTCCGGTTGGTTGCGTAGAGTGTCTAGCTGTTCCTCCTCCGGGTGCTCTTCCGCGTTTGACGAGCTGGAATGTTGAGCTGTTGCCGTCTCTGGAGCAGGCATCGTTATGGGAACAGTTTGATCGAAAGCAGCCGATCTACATGGCGGAGAACCGTGACGTTGTGGGGCATATTATCGACATTTTCATTTGTCCATCGTCGCCGCGGCCACCGTACACGAGCGAAGACATTAACGGCAACGGCCGCTGGGATCCGGGGGACGACATGGCGTATACCGATTATGGTGGGATATACGGTGTCGAGGGTCCCGGACGCGACGCCCCGCCCGGTGCTTCGCAGTTGCTCGACAATGCTTCGCTGGGAGTGATTCTCTACGACGAGGCCACCACGGCTCAGCAAATTCGCGATGGCTTGTCGCAAACGGTGCTCGTTGGCGAATGTGCCGGTCGCACGTACCGCGAACAGTCGGAGTGGGCCAACGGCCACAACGTGTTTGCTCAACATCAATCGATGGGGATCAATCAGGCGGCAGGCAACGAGCTGCGAAGTCAGCATCCTGGCCTCGCCGGCGTTGTTTACTGTGACGCTCATGCCGTGCACATGTCACAGGGCATCGACCAATCGGTGTTGATTGGCCTGCTAACCCGCGACGGCAGAGAACTGGTGAAACATGAATAGACCTCCATCAGCTGACGGCCTGGTGATATCCCCATCACCTTTGGCGACGTGGGTGCGCTTGATGGTCGTGACGGGAGCGTTGGCGGGCAGCTCATGGTTTGTCTCGCCCGCACCGGCTCAACAAGTTCGCACTGTCAACGATGTGACGTTTGTTGTGGGTGACGGTCCGAATGTGGCATTGTTGGCATTGGATTGGTATGGCGATGCCGGCGACGACGAATCGTACGTGTGGGCCTATTGCTGGACCGGAATAGCGTCGTCGGAGGATATGTTACGGGCGGTGGCGGCCGCGGATCCGAAGTTGTTTCTCAAGTTCGGGACGGACGAATTGGGGAACACGCTATTCGGAATTGGCTACAACCGTGACGCCGACGACTCGTTCGGAATCTCCGATTTCACGCAGTTCGATAGTGACGGCATCGCGGTTGGAGCCGTTGGGTTTGTGCCCGCCGGTCCCACCGATGGCGACGATCTCTATCGTGAAGGTTGGGCGGTCAACGCGTATTGGCAACAAGGAGTATCCCACGACGAGCCGTTCAACGGTGGCCGTTGGGAAGTGGGGAGCGGATTGGCGCGGCAGCTGACGACTGGCGACTGGGAAAGCTGGGCGTTTTCGCCGAATTTCCTCCAAGAATTCTACGCACAGAATCCCGTTGCCGCGACGTTGGCCAATGAGACCGTGGTACCCGAAGGAAATGTGTTTTGGTTGATCGTCGGATGGTCCATCGGGTATCGCCAGATCCGGCGGATGATGACATAAACGAGGTAGCAACATGAGTATCGAAGGCCGAAACGTCGGACTGTGCGGTAAGTGGCACCTACTGGTGTTGGTCATTGTCTGTATCCATTTGATATCGACATCGCAGGTATTCGCCGGATGGGCCGAACAGGTTGTGCGTTATGATCCCGGAAGTACACCCGCGCCCGGATTCAGTGACCCCACAGCTGCTTTGGGCCAACCGACTCGTTTCACTGGTGTCGGCATTTTCCCCGCGGCGGTGCAGCCGTTCAATCCTCCGTGGCTGGGAGCCGAATTGGTGTCGCTGGGGGAAGGAGGCGAACTAGTGCTGCGACTTTCGCACTTCGCCATTCCCGATCCCGACGGTCCTGAGCTCGGTCTGTTCGCTAATGCCGGTTTGCTCGACGCAGACAATGACTTTGCCAATCCCGGCGCCACGGCCAGTGGATTGCCTGTCCAGCAGTTTGGAGTCGATACCGTCATCGTCGATGTAAGTGCCAATGGCAGCGATTGGGTGGCGCTCGGCAAAATTGTCGCCGACGTGCCAACATTGGGGTATCTGGATGTCGTGGACGTCACGGCTCAAAACCCGGGCGATCTGCTCACGGATTTCTCGCTGCCGTTTGGCTTTAGCGTAAATGATTTTGCCGGTTTGCCCCTGGCGAGCGACCAAGGGGCAAGTATCCTATCGTTGTATGGCAATTCCGGTGGTGGCACGTGGATCGACATCTCGGACACGGGATTGTCTAAAGTAGGGTACCTTCGGTTTCGGGTTGCCGATGATGGAGATGTTGCTACGGCGCTCAACTTCGAACTGGATGCCGTCACAATTTCACACGTAGCGGTAGGCAGCGTCGTCCCGGAACCGGCAACGATCGTAATGTACTTTCTAGGTTTGGTGTGGCTGGGCATTCGGCTGGGTATTCGGCGGATGGCGAATATCGACCAAGGGTATTTGTAGGAGATAAAATCCCGTGCAGACGCATTTGCCAGGGGCGTTGAGTGTCACCGATACACGAGCATAACCGGCGCGCCTGGGACATGATGGCCGCGAAGGGGATGCGGTTCACGCGACCCGCCAGTGACGACGAATTTGACAAACCGCTTGCCTATCTGGATGGTCTCGGTTGTTTGGGACACAGCATTGTCGGCAAACGTGTTCTCTGTTTGGCTGCCGGAGGTGGACGGCACGGGCCGTTGTACGCTTCGGCCGGAGCTCACGTGACGGTTGTCGATTTGAGTGCCGAAATGCTGCAGTTGGACCGGCGAGTCGCTGAACAACGGCGGTTGGAGCTGCGAACGGTGCAGGCGTCGATGGACGAGCTGTCCGTGTTTGCTGTCGGCGAATTCGATATTGTCATTCAACCGGTCAGCACCTGCTACGTGCCAGACGTCCTGTCTGTGTATCGTCAAGTTGCGCGCGTAACTGCGCCGAACGGCATATACATCAGCCAGCATAAGACGCCGACGAGTCTCCAGAGCGACATCGAGCCGACGGGAAACTCCTACGTGATATCGCGGCGATATTACGATAAGCAGCCGCTTGCCAATGTCGCCGGGAGCCGCTTGCGCGAGGAGGGAACGATGGAATTTGTGCATCGTTGGGAAGAGTTCATTGGTGGATTGTGTCGAGCCGGGTTTGTGGTCGAGGATCTGGTCGAACCACGTCACGACGACGACCGCGCGAACATTGGAAGTTTTGGCCATCGGGCGGCCTATATTGCCCCTTATGTCCGCATCAAAGCTCGCCGAATCGCGTCCGCGGCGTCGGGACCTTCAGCCTCGCCGTTTCTCTGGCAACCGTGAAGATTCTGTTTTCCGATGGAGGGGGACTGTTGCGACGACGTTCGCTGCGCGCCACAATAGATCGAAGGAATGCTTGATAGGTGAGAGTAGGCTCTTCGATCGAGCTGTCAAGCATTGGGAAGTCCAGTTGAAATTCTTTGTAGCGAGTTCGGTCAACGCTTGGGTCAGTCGTCGTTACAAGAGATCGTCGCGTGTTTGGGCGAGCCGGCGGCCGGTCTGCCCAACCAGTACGTACTGGAAAAGGCGTTCGCCGCAGCCGATTTGGATCTCCGTTATCTTACGTTTGAGGTCAGCAGCGGTGGTTTGGCGGATGCACTGCGGGGGGCTCGCGCGTTGGGTTTGCTTGGTCTGCAACTGGAGGCACCTCATCAGTCTACGGCAGTCGAGTTGATCGATAAACTTACCGACGTGGCGAACTACGTGGGGGCTGTCGATCTTGTCACGCGCGACGGTGATCAACTGAGGGGCGACCATTCCGTCGGCAAGGCGGTGTCACAGTGCCTCGCGCAACAGAAGGCCAATTTGCGATCCAAGTTTGTCGTCTTTGGCACTGGCGCTGCTGCTCGGTCTGTCGTATTCGAATCCGCCATGTCGGGGGCCACGGAGATCGTCGTTGTTGGTCGCGACCGGGGACGTGGTCGTCAGTTGATCGATT
>JAGQPD010000765.1 GCA_020426865.1 Planctomycetales bacterium | reverse complement strand
ATGAACAGCACGAGCGGGAAGATCAGTTGGACGGCCGTCTTGGCGGCTTTTTCTTCGGCCAGTTGACGGCGTCGAGTCCGCATGGAATCGCTTTGGACGCGAAGCGCTTGTCCGACGCTGGAGCCGAACTTTTCGGCCTGGATTAGGATCGATGCGAGGGCTCGCAGGTCATCCACACCGGTCCGGTGCCCGAGGTCATGGAGGACTTCGGGTCGAGGTCGGCCCATTTGCAATTGGAAATTGCAGAGTGCGATTTCGTCGCAGATGACGCGATAGGCGCGTCGCATTTCTTCGGCTACTTTGCGCATTGCCTGATCGAGTCCCAGGCCGGCCTCCACGCAAACGACCATCAAGTCGAGTGTATCGGGGAGGCTAAGAAAGATCGCTTCTTTGCGTTTTCTGGCGACCCACCAGACGACGATATCGGGCAGGAAGAAGCATCCCATGGCGATCATCCCACCGCGTAGCAGGGAGGTTCGGTCGAAGCCCGAGAAGAGCACCATGAACCCGCCGCTGAGGAAGATGCCAGTTGCGAGCGAAATGACGCGCATCAGTAGGAAGATCTGTACAGATCCCTCGCGGCGGAATCCGGCGTGCGAGAGACGCGACTTCAGGGTGTTAACTTCCTTTTCATTCTTCGGCGACAGGCTCTTTGCCAGCGGCTGTGCGCGTTCCATGAAACGCGACATCATATCGGACTTGGATTGCTTTCCGTCGCGCGTCCGTCCCGGGTGTTTCATCTCGGCCAGACGTTCTTCGGCACGACCGGCTTTGGGTGAAATCAAGTCGAGCAGGAACCAGACGCCGGCCGCGATCGCGATAAAGATCGCGACAGGAATCAGGTATCCGGCGGACAGTGCAAAGAGACAAATATTATGCATGGCTACACTTTGATGTTAACAATTTTGCGAATCACCAACGCACCAAGAATCTGCATGATGCCTGCGAATCCCAACAAGGTTCGACCGAGCGGATCGGTAAACAGCACCATCACGTAATCCGGGTTGAGGCGGAGCATAACGACGAACAACACCGGCGGTAATGCCAGAAGAACGACACCAGACAGGCGGCCTTCCCCCGTCAACGCCTGGATTTGTCCGTAGATCTTGAAGCGTTCGCGGATGAGCGTACCGATCTTGTCGAGAATTTCGGCCAGGTCACCACCCGTTTGACGCTGCAGTACGACGGCGGTCGCGAAGAACTTCAAGTCGAGATTCGGTACGCGTTCGGTCATGCCCTGCAGGGCTTCTTCCAGCGGAACACCGAGGTTTTGTTCTTCGAACACGCGCGTGAATTCACTGCCGATCGGGTCCGACATTTCGTCGCCACACAACTGGAAGCCTGCTCCCAAGCTGTGTCCGGCCCGCAATGCGCGAGAAATCAATTCCAATGATTCCGGCAATTGTTTTGCAAAGGCACTGAGTCGACGCTTACGCGCGAACCATAGCCAGATCAACGGGAGGATCCCCAGTCCGATGGCACCGAGCGGTGCCAGCAAGACACTGCCAATGGCAATCGCCACCAGCAGGGCGCCCGCACCAGCCAGACCGAGCGTTATCATGATGAAGTTGGCGGGAGTGATCGAGAGATCGGCCTGTTCCAGCCAAAGTCGTAGATTTCCCACCCGCGATAAGAACTGCTCTAATGCGCCCGGGACATCGTCCAGAGGTCCGGCCAACAGCGAGTTTTTTTCCTCGGCGGAAGGGCCTTTCTTCATGCCCGCCAAGACGTCCAGTCGCTCGGCGACAGCGTCGTCGGTCGGCCCACGAAAGAGCAGTGTTACGCCAAACACCAAGGCGGCGACACCGACAAAGGCGGCGATGGCAATAATGACCGGGAGCATTTCGTTGGTTTCCTATCTCTACGTCGTTTATGTTTTGTGCCACGTGACTTGTATTAGTCAACAAGCATCACACGTTGGCGGAAGGCACTTGCCGGTAAGCGGACCCCTGCCGCCTCGAGACGATCCATGAAATTCGGGCGAACACCCGTGGCCAGAAATCGCCCACGTGTGTTGCCACTTTCGTCAATGCCGTCGCGCTCGTATTTGTAAATGTCTTGCATCACGATCGTGTCCTGTTCCATACCGACCACTTCCGTGATGTGCGTAACGCGACGCTTGCCTCCTTGCAGGCGATTGGCCTGAATGATCACGTCGACGGCGCTGGCGATCTGCTGACGCATCGCCTTGATCGGCAGGTCGAAACCCGCCATCATGATCATCGTCTCCATACGAGCAACAGCGTCGCGCGGCGTATTGGCGTGCAAGGTCGTTAACGATCCCTCGTGACCGGTGTTCATCGCTTGCAACATGTCGAGCGTTTCCGGTCCACGACACTCACCGATGATGATTCGTTCGGGTCGCATACGCAGAGCATTTTTCACCAGGTCGGTTGCCGTTACGGCGCCCTTGCCTTCCACGTTCGGTGGCCGCGTCTCCAATCGAACGACGTGGTCCTGCTGCAATTGAATTTCCGCCGCATCTTCGATCGTAATGATGCGGTCGTCATTGCCGATGAAGCTGGACAAGGTGTTCAACAGCGTCGTTTTACCAGAACCGGTACCGCCAGAAATCACCATGTTCAAGCGTGCCTTGATCGCACCTTCCAGCAGCATGACCATTTCGGGCGTGAATGCTTTGAAATTCAGCAAGTCTTCCAGCTTCAGAGGATTGCTACCGAAACGGCGAATGGAAACCGCCGCACCGTCGAGGGCCAGCGGAGGAATGATCGCATTCACACGAGAGCCATCGGTCAAGCGCGCGTCGACCATCGGAGAGCTCTCGTCGACACGTCGACCCACCTTCGACACAATTCGGTCGATGATCTGCATCAGGTGCGTGTTGTCGCGGAACTCGACGTTCGTCTTTTCCATCTTGCCGCGACGTTCAACGTAGATGTTCTTGGGACCATTGATCAGAATGTCGCAGACATTGCTGTCCTTCAGCAACAGCTCCAACGGCCCCAGGCCAAATGTCTCGTCAAGAACCTCGTTGACCAACCGTTCGCGTTCATTGCGGTTGAGGAGCGTGTCTTCCGTATCGCACAAGTGTTCGACAACGCGGCGAATTTCGCGTTGCAGGACATCACCTTCCAATTCGCCAACTCGATTCAAGTCGAGCTTTTCGACGAGCTTGCCGTGGATGCGACGCTTCAGATTTTCAAATTCGTCTGCTTTGGTCTTTTCGGCGGACCGTCCGGATGTCATCGGCTTCATCGTCAGTGCTTCCTCGTGAACCTGTTTTGCCTCGCTGTAGAGTCCGCGGTCCCGCTAACGCTTCGGTTCGGGCGCGACTTCTCGAAAACATAGCTCACGGCTATCTGCCAGCTTGCCCCAAACGAATTACATTCGCGGAAACTTACAGTGTCCCCTCGCAACGTGTTCCGTAGAGGACGCAAAACCGATACAGACGGACTAGCGACATACCCAACGGTCGTGGTCGGCGGTCGAGTGCTGCTGGCAGACGTGACGCCAGAATGGCGGAATGATTAGCGGCGCTCTTGTGTTTCCGGCTTGTTCTTGCCAAAAAAGTTCAGCCAGCGACCAACACCAGACTTGTCGCTCGCATCGGGCAGCTTCAAGCCGCTCTCCACTGCCGCCGCCAATCCGAGAATGGCGGTCGTGATGGGGTTCTTTGGGGCATGTTCCAACAACGGCACCCCGTTGTTACGAACTTCCGCCATGACCCGATAGTCATTGGGGATCTTCGCAAAGATCTCACCGCCAATCGTCTCTTTGGCCTTCTTGATGCTGATCTGTTCCGAATCCAAACCGACTCGGTTGACAATGATCCGTGTCTTCTCTTTGTAACCTTCCATCTCCGAGAAGGACATCATCAGACGCACAACATTGCGTAGTCCTGGAAGGTCAAGTTGCGTGACCAGGAAGATCGACTCGGCCTCTTCCAACGCCACCATGTCCAGCGGACTGTAGCTTTTGGATAAATCAAATATCAAATGCGAGAATGTCGCTTTCAGTAACCCGATCACGTGCCGCAAATCCTGCGGCGACACCAGCTCGGTCTCCTGCAATTGCACCGGTCGTGGCAACAGGTACAGGCCCGATGCATGCTTGGTGAGCGACCGTTTAAGGAGTGAGAAATCCAATCGCGAAATGTTCTGTGCCACATCGGCGAGCGTATAATCTGGGATCGAGTCGAGAAACACGTCCGCATCGCCCAGCGATACGTCCAGGTCGACAAGTGCCACGGAGCTGGCGTCATCCGCTGCCAGGGCACATCCCAGATTGACGGCGATACTCGTCGAGCCCACGCCGCCACCGGAACCAGCCACGGCAATAACCTTGCATCCGCGCGATCGTCCTTCGCCGCCTCCTATCCGCTGTGTCGCCACACGCTCCATCGCCGAGACCAGCTCTTGAGCCTGCACCGGTGCACTGACAAATTCGCGAGCCCCAGAACGCATGGCGCCGAGGATCAACTGGCCGTCGTTCGAACTGCTTACAACGATAACGCTGCAATTCGGTGATGTCTCATTCAACTTCCGGATTAACGCCAGTCCTTTGTCGGTGTCGCGGTCAATCGCCACGATGCCGATCTCCGGCTCGGTCTGCGCAACAACGTCTGCAAAAAACTCGTAGCGCGAGCACTCCGCTTCCAGCCATGCCATATCCATCCCCAACAACAGGGATTTCAATTTCTCACGACCGGAATCGTCTGGGTCAACGACAGCGACACGAACAACATTTGCCATTGCTAATTACCAGAACATCTTGTGGGGTGGCTACATCGTCTGCTTGAAAATATCAATAGTCTAGCTTGTCATAACCGCTCGGTCCGAGAAGTTCCGGCTTAAACTCGCTCGATCCTCCTTGGTTGTAACGGTTCTGCGGGTAGCTTTGTCCCCCGTTACTGCTCGATCGAGCTACCGTGGCTGCCCCGTAGGTTTGGCCGTATGGTTCTGTTCCATACGATGCACCAGGGGGCAAGGCATTCTGGTCATTCTGCGCACCGTACGGAGCCGTATAGTCCGTACTTGGGTTGCCGTAAGCAGGAACGTTGTTATCCGCACCACCGGTATCATAGTTGCCAGTTGAGTAGTTGTTGACTGGATAGGACTCGTACGATTGCCCGCTCGACGCTTCCCCCGTCGTCGCCGGTGATGCTGCATATCCAGCGCCGTTCTGCACCGGCATGTTGTTGCCCATCAACAGGCCACCAGGTGCCGCAGCCGGCCCCACCAAGGTCTTGCTGAAGCAGCTTTGGGGAGTATTGCAGACGGGGACTTCCAAATATCCACGGAAGAACAGGTCGATGTCCTTAGGTGACTCGGTCTGTTCACCAGGACCGTATTGTGGCACATCACAGCCATCCAGAGCATCGACAAGCTCGGGGCGTACCAAAACCAGCAATTCCACTTCGTTGATCGTTTCCTGGACTCGGCGGAACGCCGCCCCGGCCCACGGAAGGTCTGCCAGCCACGGGACACCCCGATTCTCTGACTCGACTCGCGTTTGTATCAACCCGGCCAACGCCAGTGTTTGCCCCGCCCGCATCTCCACGGCCGTATCGACCGTCCGTTTGCGAAGCCCCGGCACAGTCGTACCGTTGGCACTGACGCCGCGTGAATTATCGATTTCGCTGACCTCCGGACGGACTTCCAAGCGGATATTCCCGTTGCCCAAAACGATCGGGACGAAATCTAACGCCGTGCCGAATTCCTTGTACTGGATCGTGATCGAGTTCAGCGCCTGTGGCACCAGAATCGGGAATTCACCGCCAGAAATGAATCGTGCCGGACGACCACTCACCGTGGTCAATGTCGGCTCGGCAAGGACCTTGACGAGATTATTCCTCCGGAGGGCGTCGACGAATCCAAAGAAACCGTCGTTGCCGTCGACCACCCCAAAGCGAATCGTGTCGGCACCCGTACCCACGATGCCCCCCGCGCCCGACGATCCCGGGGAAACCAGTCCCGATGCCCCCTGAATGATGAAATCGCCGCCATTGATGTTCCCCCAGTCGAACCCCAAGCTGCGGAGTTTGGTACGGCTAACTTCCATTACCTTCACATGCAAGGCGACTTGTTGAACCCCGCCGACCTTAATGTGGTTGATGACCTTCGGGTAATAGTCTTCGGCGACTTGCACAATTCGGTCCACCGAGTCTCCCTGTTCGACGAACCCCGAGAGGATCACCGAATTGGCCAAGGGGCGGACACGGATTGCGGCGTTAGGAAACTCCGATTGCAGAACTAGTTCGAGCTGGCGAGCGTCACCAAAGATGATCACGTCCACGGAGCGGATTTCGCCCGATTTCGTCCACAGATTGACCTGTGCCACACCCGGTTTGAGTGCCGCCAACTGAATCTGATTGGGCGACAAAGGCGCGACGCGGACGACATCCTGATTGCTGACGAGCATTCGCGGAATGTCTTCGTCCAGCGTAAGGATGCGACTGCTGCCAACGACCATCTCCAGTCGTTGGTTGGCAGTATCGACCTTGAAGTTGACCGAGTTGCCGATCGTGTTCAGTTGGGCAGTTGCTGCCGAACCGGCGAGGATGACGGCGAACACACTGAGGATTGCCAGCCGCGCGGGATGCGCTGAAGTCCGTTGCATTGGGTACATCCGTGTACTTCCTTCAATTGGCGAGTCCCGATCCGTCGGTCCTCGAAGTAATGGGTTCTAGAGACTGTTGCCCTTCGGTGCAGGCTCCAAAAGGTTCGGTTGTCCTGGTGGCAAAACATCAGCCGGGTCAGCTGCGCCGTCGGGACCAGGAATCCCGCTATTACCCCCTGGGAATGAGGGGCCGGGTCCAGCCCCACCAGGGGAATTCATACCAGATTGTGACTCTGGTAACTTGTTTCGGTCACGCCATACTAACGTCTCCACTCCCGATGGCGTTACGACATCCATGCGGATTTCGTCGCCACCCGTAGCCGGCGTTCCACCCTGCAGCTGCTGCAGGAAACTTAACGCATTGGGAGTCATCATCGGTGACATGTCTTGTGACGAATTGGTCGACGATTGACCGGAGCCCTTTTCGCTGCCATCGGTCGTTGCCAGGATGTCAGCGGCTGTCGATTCGTCGTCAATGTCTTCTACTTCCTGGTCGTCCGGGCTCCGTAGCGAGAGACGAATCCGCCCTAATTCCGCTGCCAGCGATAGCCGTTCCACGTCGCGAGGCTTCAATAGCACCGAAACGGTGCGCGCCTGCGTGGCGACCCCTTCTTCGTCCGTCTCCCGTTCAACTCGCGTGTCAACCGCGAAAACGGTCACATTCTGCAAGATCGTCTGCGATCGCGGTGGGCGACCACTCAGCGACTTGACGTAGACAATCACGTCCACATGGTCACCCGGGTTGACGAGCCCACCCGCTACTGTGTCGGCGCTGACTTTGACCGGCATCACGCGATAGCCAGACGGGATATTTACCGTTGGGTTTTCCAACCTGTCGGTCAGCTTCGCCATCAGAATCGGTTCCCCTTCGTACATGCGGGACCGAGTATATTTCTCTTCCAGATCTTCCAGCTGTGAGACGGCGCCCTCGGGAATCTTATCCAACGGCCACTCCTCCAGCCGCACGTGCTGAGAACTCAACTTCTCATTGATGGCAATATTCGAAACAGCCACGAAGATGGGCCCCGTTTCAACTTGCGGTGCAACTTCGCCTGTCCGGCGCTCGATCACCTGGCTAATGCCAATCGACGCGATCAGGCCACACCCCAAGGCGACAACGATCAAGATGATTGATTTGGGACGCATGAACTACCCTTTCTGGCGTTTAATGCCAGTGGTCACTCTTCCTCGGGACCCTGTTTGGCTTCTCACTGTGTGTTTCGCGAAGTGTCAATCGCCCGCATCTCCAATGCTACGTTCGACACGTCGTTGGCTTCCTACTTGTCTATTGCGAACTCTCGCGGCGCATGACGGTTGTCGACGTCATCTGAGTTCCCCCCAAATACATTGGCGATGGAAGCCAGCTGACTTGACTAAATGGCACTGAAACCGTAACACTTACCGATTCGCCATATCCGGCATCGGCAGGCGGATCCGGTGTAACCACCACGTCGTAACCGGTAATGTTGGCACTAACCATAAAGTCATCCACCGTGTCCTCCACCGTCGTCGTCGTTGATCCGTCTACGACCGCGACGCGGGCACCTTCTCGGGAAGCATTGGTGATCACTTGCTGCACCATCACCATTCGCCCGTACTCGATCATGCCGAATACCAGCAGAATAAAGATCGGCGCAACGATTGCGAACTCAACGGCAGCTGCCCCTAGTCTGGTTCTTCGGCGGTTTCGCCGACCGTTCTTCAGTTGCAGTAGCACCGACCCGATGCATTTTGATGTTTGGCGAGCCATACAAGTCCCCTATTCTCCCTGAATGCCAGGCAACCCGATTGCCGGAACTCAGATCAACATTCCTTCCCAGGCAAAATATACGATAGTGCCAATGGCAATCGGAATGCCGTATGGCAGTAGTAACATTGAGCTTTTGCGCTTGGCTGCTATCTCTGACAGCTTGTTGGGATCGCGAATTGTCGTGATCTCGTTGACAATCGCCACGAATTGTGTTGCATGCTTGCGCCAAGCCTTGCGGTAAAGCACCATGCCGACTGCCAAAATCGCTCCAATCACCGCCGAAAAACCAAATGAATAGAAGGTGTGTGTGGCATGGATCCATGCTCCCACACCCGCGAGCAATTTCACGTCGCCAGCACCCATCCCGCCAATGGAATAGGGGACCAACAGCAGCCCAAGACCGACAACCGTCCCCAACAGGCTCCAACCGAGCCCTTCCCAGCCGAATACGACTCCGCTGTACACCCATCCGGTGATGATGAACGGAAAGGTCAGCCAATTGGGTACCTTCAACTGGATACCGTCAATGACTGCGGCGACTATCAATGTCACCGTCACTACCCAGACCGCCAAATTTTCCATCGGTGATGTCCCCATTGTGGCAAGTAATTCCATCGCTTTCTCTCCCGCTCGTGGTGCCCCTTGCGAGACACTCCTTGAATGTTGCTATGTCCTCATGGTCATCACATAACTGATCAATGCTAGAAAAGCCGTGGAGGCGATACAGATGAGCTGTGCCGCGGCGGCGATCATTTCGTTGGGTATCAGCGAATACATGGGACGTCTTTTCCGTGTGTTTTACAGTAGCCTCGTTGGCGGTCTCGGTCTCCGCCTGTAAATCAACCCCCGGCACCCCACAAAGGGGAGCCGAGGGGGCGATTTGTTCGGTTAACATCGCGCATGGCCATGGCCACGCGGTGGGTTGCATTAGCTGCCGCCCAGCTGGTCAGCAACGTCGCTGAACGTGCTGTTGGCGTTGGTGCCGATCGACGTAATCGCCGTCAAGCAGACGATCACGATCAACGCCAACATAACGGCGTATTCAACTGCGGTTGGGCCATCTTCCGATGCCAGAAAACGACCGATCTTCTTTGCAAAACTCTTCATGGGAATTCCTCCAAAACCATGCGATCGACTAGCGATTCGCATCTAAGTAAAGTTGCCAACCTCTCGACTGACATCCGGCGGTGCCGAATGGTTGCCTGCCAACTGTTCGAGACGTTGGGCCAAACATACACCTAGTTGTCTCATCTCCCAAATGTTCTGCCTTGCGGCTGCGACCACAGTCGCGCTGTTGTTAGCGCGACCACGTGGCACCCTTTCGGCAACCAGGCTACCCATGACTCAAGTTTCCTTGCGGCATCGGCCCTTGGCTTTGCGTCTCGGTCTAGGACCGAGTTGCCTTTATCGAGGATGAGATTTGCAGGCAAACGAATCATGCTTTCGCATCATCCGTCACTAAAAACCTATGTCAGAAAGTGGCAATGTCAAATTGAAGCGACAAAGTTGTGATTGAGTGTTGGAGAATCTTTGACGCCGATTGCCTCGGTTTTACCAGTTGCCTCCCACCCGCTCTCGCTAAAACTGCTACGACCCGCATATTCGGTCATCGGTCCGTTTACCAACGACTTCGGAGATGTCAGTTTTTGTAGTCTCAATATTGCATCCGCTGTGAGCTATCTTTGCCTGTCCCGTTTTTTCTTTCCGGGCACTGAAGGAATGCTCGCGGAGTCAGAGGCGTTAGAATGTCAGCCCTCAGTGGTATACCGCAACGGATCGCTGCCAACCCTATCTGTGGTTATGGCAACAATGCGTCGCCGGCAGTTGAGCCTACGGCATGGGCCACAATTGCGCTGACTGCCGCTGGTCTGTTCGCCCCAGCCGATACCGCTCGCCGTTGGCTACTCAATCAACAAAAGAACGACGGTAGTTGGCCGAGTAATCCCCACGGCGAAAACTCCGTTTGGACCACAAGCCTCGCCCTCCTCGCCTGCTTGAATTCCAACATGCCCGCGCGTGCGGCAATCGATCGTGGCGTTGCCTCGCTATTGGCCAATCAAGGTAAATCACGCCCCAAACATCCTAACTTCGGCCACGATAGCGAAATCACCGGCTGGGCCTGGGTTTCCGACACGAGCAGCTGGGTCGAGCCGACGGCGCTGGCGGTGTTGGCGCTCAAAGCGGCGGGATATGGGGATCATTGGCGAACACGCGAAGGCGTTCGCTTGCTAAAGGACCGACTCCTCCCCGACGGTGGTTGCAACTACGGCAATACCTCCGTCTTGGGAAACGTCCTCCGTCCCCATGTGCAACCATCGGGCTTGGCCCTGTTGGCGCTCGCCGGTGAATCGTCTCCAGAGCCAACCGTTCAAGATCGCGTGGCGAAGTCGCTCGGCTACTTGGAACGCTCCGTTGACCCTCGAACTACGGTGGCGTCTCTTTCGTTTGCACTGCTGGGCCTGGCAGCGCATCAACGCCGTCCCGCTTATTGGCAATCCGCTTTGGAGACTGCCTGGCAACGATCAAATGATACCTTTGCATGGTCGGCGTATCGAGCTTCGCTGGTGGTTGTCACTGATCTTTACGAACAGATCCCCGTCTTTCCTCAAACGATATCCTCAAGACCAAATCCGTGATTCCTCCCTGACGAGTTCCCGATTGTATACTGCCATGTTCAAAACACAACAATGTCAGACATCGCCAATTCCTTCAATGGCGTCAGTCCCGTCAACGACGGCCCATGACGACACGACACGGCACGACGGGCCGTCCGACGGCTCTCTGCAGTGCGACCGCCGCGCTCTGTTAGTAGGTGGCGCGTCGGCTCTGGCTACCGCGGGTCTTGCCTGGTTGGGGTGGCAGTCCCGACCGCAAACGCCAGTGTTTCTGGCCGGTAACCAACGCTACGACCAAGATTTGACTCGCACCATTCGTGACGGGCTGCTGGCAACCGGGTTGCAGCCCGAATCGCTCCAGGGAAAACGCGTGCTGATCAAGCCAAACCTGGTGGAACCGCTGCGCAGTGCCCCACAGATCACGACCCATCCCGCGGTGATTGTGGCGGCAGCCGATGTTTTCCGAGCGTGGGGTGCGAGAGTGACGGTCGGGGAAGCACCCGGGCACATTAGAGACACCGAGATGGCGGTGGAGGAATCCGGTGTCCGCGAAGCGCTCGTCCAGGAAAAGCTCTCATTCGCCGATCTCAACTACGAGGACGTACGGTGGGTGCGAAATCGGGGGCGCGCCAGTAAGCTCGACGGATTCTACTTTCCGCTCAGTGTTGCCACGGCAGACCTCATCGTCTCGATTCCGAAATTAAAATGTCATCACTGGGTGGGCATGACGGCTGCACTCAAAAATATGTATGGGGTGATCCCGGGAATCGTCTACGGGTGGCCGAAGAATGTGCTGCATCATGCGGGCATCCCGGAAACGATCTTCGATATCAATGCCTCGCTCCCTCCGATGATCGGCATCGTTGATGGAATTGTGGCCATGGAGGGAGACGGACCGATCATGGGTTCCGCCAAGGAGGCCGGGCTGATCGGCATTTCCACCAACGCCACCGCACTGGACGCCACCCTGGCCAGAGCCATTGGTTTGGCGCCAGATCGCATGAATTATCTGAAGCTGGCGAATCGACGGTTGGGGCCGATCGCCGAACGGAGTATCGTCCAGCGAGGTGACACACTACAGGCGTGCTATGATCCGTTCTATGTTATCGATAAACTTCATCTGCAGTGTCTCCGGTCGACATAGGGTCGGCGCCGAGATAACCTACTAGAGATGTAACATAGTCGGCGCTCTTGGCACGCTTCAATTCCGCTGCCGCATATGCACGTCGCTCGTCCAGCTGCAGACGCTTCGTCTCGGCGACGTGGCTGGCGCGCTGCATGAAGTCGTCCAGATATTGCAGGTGCTGATGCCAAAGCTTAATGTCGCGCTGTTGCTTCGTGTGCAACCGCTGCCGATACCACTTGCTTTCAAGCATCGACGGCAAAGTAAACATCTCGCGCACGACGGGATCATGGACGTCGTGCCCTTTCCAATTGCCATGAGCCATAATCGCCAGGACCGCTTGCAGGGGCGGACACATTTCCTCGATCGTGCCATCCTCGAAGTAACGCTGAGCGACCGAGCGTTGGGCATCGCAAATGTAGCGAATGCCCTGGTAAAACGCCGGCGCATCCTGCTTCTCCGGCTGCAGGATCGTTTCGTCAAACACCTCGATCGGATTGTCGAAAACCCTGCCACAAAAGCGTCGTAAAAAACGGGCTGTCATCCGATATCCCAGACGACTGACCGGGACCGTGTGGCCGTCGAAAGGGAAGTCGTGAAGTGGTTCGAGGCAGCCATCTTCGATCAGAAACCTGGGATCCCGTTCCTCAGGAGTCAGCCGGCACCAGATTTCGGGGATCAGCAGGCTGATGTCATGGTCGACTTGAACATTCGGGCCGATATGTCCCGCCGGAGTGGAGAAGCCGGCCAGGCCCGTGAGGATGTGGCTGACCAATGCCGCATTCAGATCAGCAGCTGTCCGTAGCGAGTTAAACGGACCTTTCGTCAATGCTCCCTCGCTACCGAATCCGGTCGTTGACGGACTCTTGCCCGTTAGCGAACAGATGAGGTCCATGAACAGTTCCGGGAGTTCCTGATAATGAAGCGGATTGTAGACCGCCAGGCTGCGAATACCTTTTTCGGTGTCGGGTGGATTATTACGGCGACCCATCAATACGGCATGTACCGGGACGTGTACCGGAGCGTTGGCGGCAAGTGCTCGAAATAATTGGGCGCCGCGTCGTGAAACATACGGCGTGAACCTGTCGACCAAGTCCGGGCGATTTTGCAGATAACGAGGGTTTTTCGATGGTACTCCTCCGACGTTGCGCGGGTTGGCTGAGCAGACGACGTAATTGTGGTCATCGCTTTCCAACATCGATCGTAATAGCTCCTGCATCGGCGGACTGAAAGCGTCGAAATCGGCGACATATTCCGCCATTCGAGCGACATCTTCTCGCGTCAACGGCTCGAAATTCGAGATAAAATTATTGGGCCCTGCCAGGTCGGCTTCGGCTTGCACGTCGAACCCACGGTGAATGGCATCGTCCGGTCGCTGAAAGAAGCGATACTCACAATTCTCCACGAACTTGCACGAACCAGCTCTGGTATCCGGCGGTCGCGACGCCAACCGTTCGGTTGGGACGACCATCGAGGCACTGATATCGTCCTCGCGTTGCACCTTGGTTGCTGGCAAAAAGTCCTGCCGCAGTTTATATGTCCGCCAAGCTTGGTGCGTATAGAATCCGACTCGCAAATACGATCCGACAAGTTTCCGTCTTTGGAATTTCAACTCATGGCCCGGATGGCCATTGATGATATCGACACCAAAATGGTCCCTCCAGTCGGGTTGGTCAAACCGCTTGATGATCAGCAGGATAGCATACAAGTGGATTGGCAGCGTGCGGAGGAATTGATTGTACTCGTCGGTATACTCGGCGGAGGGCGAAAGCAGTTTAATAACACTTCCCAGCGACCGCTCGGGCCCCATGATGGGGCGACTGGGGCGCCGCGTGTAGTCAGGCCGTCGCGGGCTATCGTGGCGCCACCGGGTGGAGAAATCGTAGTCGAGTACCTTTTGGACTGCCTGAAGATCGTCCTGCCAGTCGGCCACGAAGATCGGCCCGTAATGCATGTAGCTCAGCAAGGATTTGCTGATTTCACTCTTCCCACCACCACTGACGGTGCACGGTTTGTGGCAGTACACGCCCTCAGCCAGTTGTCCCACGATCCGCCATGTCGGAGCCGCCGGGTGCTTTTCCATCGTTAATTTGTATCCGCTCGGCGCCATGTACACGTTGCCGGGCAACAGCGGAATTTAGTGTGGAATTCCATCACGCGTCCACATTACGCGTTGACTCTGAAGCGTCGCGAACGCGTCTTCGGGGATGTAGATGAGATTCGGAAAATTGCGGTCGACGCCATATCCTTCGGGCTTGACGTCGATGAAATCGGCGTAATCACGCGCGACATCGGCGAACGTTCGCCCGTTGTACCGCTTGCTGTTGGCCTGAAACTGATCCCCCAGGTTGTATGTCGGGTACGCGACCGCCCCCCCCGCATGTTCTTCCTCGACATTGCCATACAAATTAGCGGCATAGCTGATCTGGGTCTTGACCTCCTTCTTGCAATATCCGTAATAGTTGTCCGCAATCAAGGTAATAACGACTCCCTCGTCCGTGCGGCAAGATATTTTGAATGGCTGGCCGTCGTTATAAAGCTCTCCTTCATCACGCCAGCACATGCTGTCATTGCGTCGTCGTTGAGTGGCATCGTCATAATGTGGCAGCCCCAATTCCTTCTTGGTATACCCCAGCATTTGTGGTGCCAGAATAACGCACCCTGTGTGACCCGTCCAATGCTCGACATCCAATCCGGCATCGTTTTCCGGTGTCAGCGGATCGCCGGCGTTTCCGAAAATGGACTCGACGAAATCGAGATTGCTAACCAAACCGCCCGGGGCGAAGAACCGGATCTCCATCGACTTTTGCGGAGTGATCCCCGGTACCTCCGGGCAGACAATCGGTCGCAGATAGAGCGACACGAACGTGTGTGACTGTTCCGGTTCCTCGGAAGTGAAGGGGAGACGTAAGAGATCCCGCGGTGGATTGATGGCGATTTGAAACAGCTTGGCAAATACCCGCTTGGGGACCGCCCGCTTATCACCTGGAATCGGCATGCCTCCTTCGGCAATGTGGAATGTACCCGCCGTCGTCCGCCGGTCATGACGTGGATTGTGCAACACGCCATTTTTCAAGCGATACGAGCTGAGCATGTCATTGCGGAATGATTCGCCATGGATCGGCAACGACAACTCTCGCCCCATGCCATGGCGATCCAAGATCAATGTCTGATGTGGCAACCTTAATCGCGGTGACAAGTCCAAGTCGGCAAAGTGGTGCCTTAGGAATGTCTCAATGCGAGCGTCCGCCGGTGATCGCTCGTCAAGCAATATCCGGGCCTTCTCCTGGTAGTTGGCCAATAGTGCATCGGCCAATTCCAGCATCTGGTCGGCTGCCAAGGAACGTGGGATCGGCAGGCTCGCGGCCTTCATCTGTAACCCAATGTGACGCAACATCTCGTCTCGTGATGTCGCCGCTTCACCCGCCTCGGTCGTCCCCAACGCCTGCTGCAACTTCGTAATCATATCGTCAACAATTCCTGTTCGTTTTCCATTGCTTGCCGGCCCGCGAACGTTTTGCCCTGCGTCGCTCCGCCCTAACCGCTTTCATCGACGTGCCGACACGCAAAACGCGTCTGTGCTGCATTCTTACGCACGTCAGCGAATACTTTCCGGGCAACAAATGGGCCGATTCGCTCCCACCTATCGTAACCAATTCACACCAGCTCACCAATCCGGTCAGATGACGTCAACGCGAATTGCCCTCCTTTTTGCATGCTCTACCACTACTCCCAATCCTTCTGCCAGTTTTTCCATGTCCGCTTTAAAATCCGCGAAGTGCAGTCCGCGAAGTGCAATCCGCGACATGCAACTGGCGTACCACGACGCTAGCGTGAAGATTTATGGAAGACGAGCCAGACCTGCCGCTTGGCAACCTCCCTTGCCCCGGATACCTCGAACCACCA
>JAGQPD010000764.1 GCA_020426865.1 Planctomycetales bacterium | reverse complement strand
ATACGGCGATAATCTTACGGAAAATCGCTGTCTGGTAAGCGAAGGCGGCGAAGACCAGTTGTTCGGCCAGCGTGGTGACGACCTGTTGATCGGACAACTTGCCAGCGATACGTATCACTTCGATCCCGCACCAGCAGCTGGCAGTGGCGATGAACGGGACACGGTCCTGGAATTGCTCGGAGCCGGAACCGAAGCTCGAACAGACGAGGGCATCCATGACCGGCTCGACTTCAGTTCGCTGGGCAACAATGAACCGGTGATTGTCGACCTTTCAGGAACTCCGCCGTTTGCCGTCCCTAACCAGATTGCTGAACACTCGCGGCTGGATGGATCGAGCGACGCGCATTTGGTAATCACCGCCGGCGCAGGCCAGTTCTTGCACTTTGAGGAACTGATCGGCGGCGCAGCCAATGATCGATTGATTGGAAATGCCGGCAACAATTTGTTTGACGGCGGACTAGGCTCGGACTTTATGCAGGGCGGCGCTGGCGACGATACGTATCTGTTCATTATCGGCAACCCCACCGATAATGATACGTTGGTCGAAACGATCGGAAGCGACACCATCGATTTCCGCCGAATCAACGTGCCCGTAATTGCCGATCTTTCCGGATCGCACGCGGGATGGACGCCGAATCAGATCGCCGAATACGCAGGGCTCACCGTTGAGAGTCCCGTCCCCGACCTGTTCGAGAATATTACCGGTGGAACCGCCAATGACGAATTGACCGGCAACGAAACGGATAACGTACTCATCGGCGGGCTCGGTACCGACTCCATCAATGGCAAGGGCGGAAAGGATCGCCTTGATGGCGGTGCCGACAACGACCACTATATTTTTGAAGATAACTGGGGCGATGACCTCGTCGTCGAATCACCGAATGGTGGAGCCGAGGATGTGTTCGATTTCCAATTGGTCTCCGCCGACCTGACGTTCCTTGTCGGCACCAACTTCATCGATGTCAGCGACGGCACGAACCATGCCCGTCATAACGGCACTACCACCAATCACATCGAACGGATCGAAGGTGGTACGGGCAACAACACGCTGGTCGCTGCCGAAACCTCCAACACGTGGATTATCACAGGTGAAAACGAAGGCACAATTAACGGCGTGTTCTTCACCGGAATCGCCAATCTGGTTGGCGGTTCCGATACCGACACGTTCGTCTTCGAACCATCCGGGCGCATCACCGGCGATATCCTGTCGGGCGACGGAGACGACCTCGTCGACTTGCGAGTTGGTTTGGGTATTGATGGGACTTTCGACGCCGGATTCGGAAACGACCAACTACTCGGCCCGACGGCCACCCCGACAACCTATCAGGTAACCGCCCTCGATCAAGGTAACATCACGAACTTGATCGGAGGATTCCAACAACTGGAAAATATCCTCGCTGGCGACGAGGCCGACACATTCAACTTCACGGGAGACCTCTTGTCCGGTTCGATTGATGGCGGGGCCGGCAACGACACGTTCAATATCCGGGCGGCCTCGGTAACCACGCTCATTCAGGCCGGACCAGGTGATGACACAATCGTTGTTTCATCGGACGCCCCCGCCAGCAACGGCAATCTCGACGCCATCGCTTCACTGCTGCTGATCGACGGCGGCGACGATAACGATTCACTCATCCTGTCCGATACCGGCGGCACATCGGCGAATGTCAACGTCGTGATTACCAACGCCAAGGTCGCGGGCCTGGCCGGTGCAGCAGACGATGTAGATGTCAATTATGCGACGATCGAATCGCTGACGATCAATGGCAACAGCAACGACGAAAACTTTGACGTGCAAAGCACCAGTGCCGCGACCAACATTGATGCCGGCGCAGGGAACGATACGTTCCATGTCTCATCCGACGCGCCGACCGACACCGGCAGCCTGGACGCGATCATCGCGACACTCACCATCACCGGTGGCGACGATGACGATTCGTTGATCCTCTCCGACGCCGGCGGCGCGACCGCCAACGCCAACGTCGTGATTACCGATGCGAAGGTCGCGGGCATGGCCGGCCCGGCAGATGATGTGGATGTCGATTATGCCTCGATCGAATCGCTGACGATCATTGGCAACAACAACGACGAAACCTTTGACGTGCAA
>JAGQPD010000763.1 GCA_020426865.1 Planctomycetales bacterium | reverse complement strand
CCTGCGGGACGCCGGTGGTCACATCGCGGTTGTCGTGCATGCCCGAAATTACCGGCAATGCCGCGTACCTTGTCGATCCGCTCTCGGTTCCAGAAATCGCCACAGGCATGCAACGTCTGCTGGAGGACGAAGACCTGCACCAGTCGTTACGCAAGAAGGGGTTATTGCACGTCCGCCAATACACCTGGTCGCGTACCGCGCAGGAGACCATGGCAATCTACGATCTCTGTGGCGGTTCATGAGCTATCCGTAAGGGAAATGATGAAAAACACCAACGAAACCACTGTAAATAACCCAATCGCGTCGGACGACAAGCCAACCCGCATCCACTATGTTTGCCCACATTGCCTGGGTCGATTGGAACGCGAGGCGGCAACGTACATGTGCCACACATGCGGGTCGCATTTCAATCACCACGACGACTACGTTGCGGATTTTGCCGCCGCTGTCACGTTTGACGACTGGTGGATGAAAGATGAACAAACACGTCAGCACTGGCTGGACAAGGAGGCTGTGGGAGAGGAAGAGTACGAAATCGGGTTGGCGCGAAACTATGTGTTGCCCCTGCTGCGTAAACTGAAATTGCAACCAGACCAAACCGCCGTGCTCTCCGCAGGTTGCGGTCTAGCCTCCGACACAGAGTTACTGTTGGAACAGGGATACGACAGTTACGGTATCGACATCGGTAACCGAGTGCTCGGGTGGTCGCGCCGCAAATGTCCCCAGCGATTGGCACGTGCCGACCTGCGCGAGATGCCATTTCCCGATGCCTGCTTCGATTTCGTACTGTCGCTCAACACGATTGAACATATTGGGGTCGTGGGCGATACAACACGCGTAACGCCAGATTATTGGGAACAAAGATTGAGAGCGATGAGGTCGCTGCTGCGTGTCACCAAGCCAGGAGGTTATCTACTATTGAGCGGTCTCAGCCGAACGATTCCCTTCGATGTGGGGCATATCCAGGAGGTGCGATGGGTTCGCATACATTCGCCATGGGAAAAATTCCTGCTGAACTACAACGACATTCGACGACTGTGCCGCGAGACCGGCGGCGTGCAATCGACCCGGCCGCTCCCCTTGCGGGGCTTTTTCTCTTGGACGCGCCTGCGTCATAATGCATTCGCGCGTCCGCTGTTGCCACTGGTCGATTGGTTATTCGGGTGTCTTCCACCTGCGGTGTACGGTTCTTGGATTTCCCCATTTTGGATCGTCCTGGTGCAACGTAGCGACAAGCCATTGCCGTCGAACGACGCGTTACCTTCGATCGACGGCAGTCCGCCGAGCTCATCGTGAATCATGGTACAACCCTTCGTGTTCGATGCGCCATAGCGAGGCCGCAAGTGCAAGATACAACGGATAATAGCGGAACGTGCCCGCCATGGGATACAGCATCATCGACGCGCCCATTCCCAGAATGGCCACGCCCAAGGCACGCGACAGGTCCCCTAAGTCGCGTTGGCCGGCCGAGTCAAATGCCCTGGCAATGCGAGACAACTGTAGGAATGCAACGGCGATTGTCGCAATGAGCAACAACATACCGCCAACGCCCAAATCCATCCCAACACCGAGAAAAGCATTATGAATCGGAATCGGCTGTGCATACTTCGGATTCGGCATCAGGTCTCCAATGGTGCTGGCTGGCCAATTCCACTGATGCTGTCCCACGCCATAACCAAACAATGGTCGGTTCCACATCATCTGCCAACCGACCACCATCGTCCGCAGCCGCCAGGTGCCGGTGTTCACGAATCCCGGCGCCTCGTTGGCACTGAGTGCGACGATGGTCAACAACCGCTCACGCCAGGCGGGCCAGCTCATCAACGCCATAAATCCAGCCAATCCGGCAAACGGTCCATAGATCAACAACTTGCGTTTGTCGATCAGCCACCCCAATACAAGCACCACCAACAACGTCGTAAAGATCACGCCTCGCGTATACGACAGAATGTGCGCGACCCCCATCAACGCAATGACGGCCAACCACAACATTCGCTGCCAAAAACGGCTACGGTACGCCCAAAATGCGACGATCGGTACAATCGACTGCATGTAGATCGGCAGAAAATCAGGCGTGCCGGTAATACTGTCGACACGAAACTGGCCCTGCCAACCCTGCAATTCCATGGCCGACCGGTCAGCGTTGATCTGTTTGTCCGTCTCCAAGTAATAACGTGTCGTGCCCATGATCCATACAAAATGAGTCTTCGCCTGCACCAAACCAAGTGCCGCCGTGATCACGCCCGACAAGACAATCAACCGAACAACCAGCCAAACACGCTGCCGATGATCAATGAAGTTGACAAACAGCCAAACCAACGCCACCTGACCACCGTACATCGCGACTTGCGACAGCAACTCCACCCGCGTCACGGGGGCCACCACCGACAACACCACCAACACGAAATACAAAATCATCAAATGCAATATCGGATTCGGTCGGTACAAGCGACGGCGATGAATGATCGACCACCCAACTGCCGACCCAACCACCAACAAGCCGAGATTGCGAGTCAGATTCCATGGCCATTGGCCTATCAGAATCGATGCCATCAAGTAGATGCCAACGTGCGGACTGAGGCAGATCAACACGGCGGCTCCCAGCCCCAGTGGAATCGCCAACCCCTTATACGGACTGTTGGTCAGTACCGCCAACGAGCACCAAGTCACTTCCGCGACGACCAGTCCCAGGAGCCAACGTAACCGTTCAGTCATCAGCAGCGATGTCCTTTTTTGGGATATGCCCGCCTGCTTCGCAATACCATCGACCCCTGCAGAACTTTCAGCATAGTCCGAGTTTCTGCACCGTTCAAGGAAAGTTTTCGCCGGCCCGCTTGTCAATCGCGGGACGACCCTCGACACGGTGCAGGTACATTCGGCAATTTCAAAAGCAGCATCATGTCACAGATCACCTCAAACACGAGTCCACCTTCTCATCGCGATTCCACTTCGAACCTGCGTCGAATCGTGGGCGTTCGAACTTGTGATAGCGGCATCCAGGGTCCTGAAAACCTCATTCTTGCATTAGCCGACCGTCTGGCGGAACATGGTGTGGAATATGTGGTGGCCCATATTTGGGACGGCGATCCGCCCACCGTCGCATTGCATGATGAGCTACGCAAGCGAGGA
>JAGQPD010000762.1 GCA_020426865.1 Planctomycetales bacterium | reverse complement strand
CGATGATCAAATGGCTTAGTTGTTCGTTGGATGTTCTGCTCATCGATCGGGCTGCTTTTTTTTACACTGCATGGACGATCGCCACCGCTGTTTAGCGTAACAAGAAACGCTCTGCGACGGCAACAATCGACGCCTCGTCCCGTAGATGATGGACGTCGATTCCAGCGGCGATCAACGGCCCGGCGGCAATCGAGAACTCCCAAGGCTCGTAAATATTCAGGACAACCGAAACCGAAAACCCTTGCCGACGTAGATTATCGATTGAAATTGCTACGACATCACTCACGTCTTGCACGATCACGAGCACGGTCGCATCACGGGGCATGTTCCCGGCGCATTCGTCGAGCAACTGGGGCAAGGTGAGCCCGTCCGTTAATTCAACGCGTGCCAAGGCATCGCGAATGCACAGGAATTGTTCCTCGCCACGTCGAGTCGGAACGACGACCGGCGTGAGACGATCGCTTTCGTCCTGCATTTCGGCCGACAGTCGGGCCGCATCCCGGCTGCGCCAATCATACGCCCAGCCTTCGGTACGAACACGGTCAGCCGCATCGCGACCATTGCTGACAAGTCCGACTTGCTGCCCCATTTCGTAGACCGCATTGGCGAGCGACACCGCGGCGGTCACTGCCAGCTCGCTGCGATAGGGTTCATTGTGGGCAGGATTAGCGTCTTGATGGAGGTCCAGGACTATCGTCGCTCCGGCGACGGTCGACGGTTCGTAGATTTTACTATGCAAGATGCCCGTCCTGGCTGTTGCCGGCCAATGCACACGTCCCAACGAATCGCCGGGCTGGTACTGGCGGACGCCAACTTGACGAGTTGGATCTTCATACAAGCGGTGTGTCATCCGAACTTCGCCGATCGGCCGCCGAGAGGCGATCTGATATCCTTGCAGCGGGACCGTGCGGGGGTAGACCGTCAAGAACACTGGCGGTGCAGCGACGCGGTATCGCCGGTGTAACCCGAACACGTCACCTGTCTCGAGTATCAACGGCCCGATTTGGTAATAACCACGTCGATGGCAGCGCATCTGGTAGCGAAGGAATTGGGTCCCGCCGGCCCGCAGCATGGTCAAGACGGCACGTCGCCCGTCGACTTCCAAATAGGGTGGCCGAAACACCAACGCTTTTCGCGGCAATAGATCCTCGATCAGCACCCATACTATGGGCAGCCATCCGGTGTTCGTCACCGTGACCACAACGGCGACCTGATCGCCTTCTTCGGCGGTCGCCCGACTACACTCACGTTCCGCCCGCAGCTGAGTAACCCATTGTGTGGCTAGGTAGCGACTGACAATTAGCACTGCCAGCAGCGCATACATGGCATAGGCCAATAACCCGAATTGCAGGATGACTGCGACCACCAGAATCAGTACGGCCGCTACGTACCAACTCATGTCGCCGACTCATGCGCCAATATCGGCACCGCTGTTTCCGCGACGATCTCTTCGACTACGTGACGGCTAGTGATCTTACGAAGTCGCGCCTCGGGCCTGACAATCACTCGGTGGGCGAGGACAGGAACGACGAGTCGTTTGATATCGTCAGGCTGTACGAACGTACGGCCACGAACTGCCGCCAACGCCTGTCCTGATCGAAATAACGCAATCGACGCGCGCGGACTTGCCCCGAGACTCAGCTCTTCGCTTGCTCTCGTCGCATGCGTGATCTGCATGATGTACTGCCGAATCTTTGCATCCACGTGTACTTGCCGAGCCTCTCGTTGGCAAGCAAGGATTTCATCCGCCGTCGCGACCGGCGTCAGCGATTCTATCGGATGTTGTTCTCGCAACAACTCCAACATCCGTATCTCTTCGTCCATCGATGGATAGCCCAAACTAAATCGCATAAGAAAGCGGTCCAGCTGCGCTTCTGGCAGAGCGAACGTTCCTTCGTGGTCAACAGGATTCTGAGTCGCAATTACGAGGAAGGGAGGCGTCAGCGAATGAGTCACACCGTCGACCGTCACGCGACTTTCGGCCATCGCCTCCAACAGGGCCGCCTGAGTTCGCGGAGTGGCGCGGTTGATCTCATCGGCAAGGACCAGCTGGGCAAAGATCGGACCCGCCCGAAATTCGAACTCTACGCTCTTCTGGTTGAAAATCGAAACGCCAGTCACATCGGTGGGCAATAGATCCGGCGTGCATTGAATGCGTTTGAACGAGCATCCCACGCTCATTGCCAACGCCCGCGCCAGCATCGTCTTGGCAACTCCAGGGACGTCCTCCAACAATATATGTCCTTCGCTGAACCAAGCCACTAGCGACAAAATCAGCTGCTGACGTTTGCCGACAATAACTTGTTCAACGTTGTTGATGACGCGTTTGGAGACGTCCGTGATCAATGACACGTATTACCCCCGAATATTGGAACGACCCCGACGTCGCTCGCTGGTTGTTGGCTGTTGGTTGTTGGCTGTTAGTTGTTGGCTGTTGGTTGTTGGTT
>JAGQPD010000761.1 GCA_020426865.1 Planctomycetales bacterium | reverse complement strand
GGTGCAGCTCGCCCATTCCGGCGATCAGCGTTTCTCCGGACTCTTCGTCGGTCATTACGCGAAAGGTCGGGTCTTCTTTTCGGAAGCGCGCCAGTGCCTTGCCCAGTTTGTCGGCGTCCGACCGCTGGGACGGGCTGACTGCCACCTTGATCACCGGTTCGGGCACGAACATGCTTTCCAACGTACAGAATTTCGCTTGAGACGCGTACGTGTCACCGCTGGCACAATCGACACCCATGATCGCCACAATATCACCGGCTCCAGCGCTATCGATTTCTTCGCGCTTGTCCGAGTGCATCCGCAGAATACGGCTGAAACGCTCCTTGCGGCCCGTTCGTTGGTTGACGTACGTAGCGCCCTTTTCGACCTTCCCTTGGTAAATACGGGTAAACGTCAATTGGCCGTACGGGTCGTCGACAATTTTGAACGCCATGCCAACAAAGGGTTTGTCAGGCTCCGGTACCAGCGCTACGCGTTCATCGGGATTGTCGTAGGCCCGGGCCTTGATTTCGCGTTCGAGCGGCGAGGGAAGGTACCGGACGACCGCGTCCAACAATAGTTGCACGCCTTTGTTGCGATACGCCGTACCCATCATCACCGGCGTGATGCGTTCTCCGCGCACCGCCTCGGTAATGACGTCGTGGATCATGTTTTCGTCGATGTCTTCTTCCGCCAACAACAGCTCCATCAGTTCGTCGCTATACATCGAAAGCGACTCGAGCATCGCATGGCGATACTCGTCGGCCTCGGCTTGCTTGTCGGCCGGAATATCTTCGTAGCGGACCTTCTCGCCATCCTTGCCGTCGAAGTAGGTGGCTTTCATCTTGATCAAGTCGATGACGCCTTCGAATTTCTCGCCAGCTCCGATCGGTAATTGAATCATGACCGCATCGATGCCCAACTTTTCTCGCAACTGTTGGGTTACGCGATAGGGATCGGCCCCGGTACGATCCATCTTGTTTACAAATGCCAGCCGCGGCACATGATAGCGCTTCATCTGTCGATCGACCGTGATTGACTGGGATTGCACGCCACCAACGGCGCACAATACCAATACCGCACCATCGAGCACGCGGAGGCTGCGCTCCACTTCAACAGTAAAGTCCACGTGGCCCGGGGTATCAATCAAGTTAATGCCGTACCCGTTCCACTCCACGCTGGTCGCCGCACTGGTAATCGTGATCCCACGTTCCTTCTCCAACTCCATGTGGTCCATCGTCGCACCGGCACCGCCACCATGCACTTCCTCCATCTTGTGAATGCGCCCTGTGTAGAACAGAATGCGCTCGCTCAAGGTGGTCTTACCCGAGTCGATATGGGCGGAGATACCAATGTTTCTTAGCTTCGAGATCTTCATGGGACACCAACATTTATGGACTCATGACCTGCGACAACTTCCTCCGTTGTCGTTGCATCATGAACGGACAATAAAATTAGTTCTTGTTACCGTATTACCGATACTGAAGCGGCGGCTTTAGCGTCCGATCGAAAACCAACAGGCGATTTTCCCGCCTTCCAGTATCTGACGTTGAACAACCTGGGCAGGCCTGGGGAGAGGACGCGAGTCCGCCGATGCCCCTCATCTCCTGTCCCGCCTTATCATCGGGATCGCACAACCCGGGGCAATCTGCCCCCCCAACTTGAGCACCCCACTGTTTCCCCACAGTGGGTCCTCAACTTGAGTCCCCCGCCTTGAGAACCCCCGGATCACCCGAGGCTCCATCTGCTAGGAGGGCCCAGCACGAGATAGGTTCAACTGCTCATCGTCTGGTGACTCGCTTTCGCAAAGGAATCCAAGGGTGGATGGTTCCGCCGCCTGCCCTTTGGACAGACGGCGTTACGTATCGATCCCTATGAATGCACCGGCCTAGCGCAATGCATGATCACGCGCCGGAAACAGTGCATCTTAATCCATTTCGACTGTCCGGGAAGGGCAATTTAGTGACTTTTCCCGATCTTCCCGAACTTCATCGATTTTTCCAACAATTCGGCGCTATCCCTGCGGCTCGGTCATTTTCCACGGATCCAAGGCCTGTGCTAGCTGTTCCTCAGGCAATAGCCCCTTCGCCAGACATAGCTCGCGGATCGTTTTTCCCGATGCAAACGCCTCCTTCGTCAGCTTCGCCGCCGCCTCGTACCCAATGAGCGGGTTCAGGCTGGTTGACATTGACAGGCTTTGCTCCACCGCCGCCTCGCATTGCTGCTCGTTAGCCTCCAGGCCAACCATGCAAAAATCGACAAATGCGTTGACCGCCGAAGCCAGCAGATGGACACTTTCCAAAGTCGTCTGTCCCATCACCGGCATCATGATGTTCAACTGAAACTGTCCCCCGGCCGCGCCACTCACGACCAACGTCTGATCATTGCCCATGACTCGAGCCGCCACTTGCATCAGGCTCTCACACATCACGGGGTTCACCTTTCCGGGCATGATGGAGCTACCCGGCTGCCGGTCCGGCAGCACGACTTCGAAAAACCCGCAGCGGGGTCCCGACCCGAGCCATCGAATGTTGTTCGACACGTTGAACAGTGTCGTAGCAATTGTCCTCAAATAGCCGTGGCAGGAGACCAACCCGTCGCGCTGAGCATTGGCTTCGAAATGATTGGCCGCTTCCACGAAAGGAATTCCCGATTCCTGCACCAACGCGGCCGCGACACGTTTGCCGAATTCCGGATGCGTGTTGATTCCCGATCCGACCGCCGTTCCTCCCACGGGCAATTCCAATACCGCATCGCGGGCATCGCGAGCCCTCGCGACGCTCAATTCCAACTGTCGAGCAAACCCGCCGAACTCCTGGCCCAACCGCAACGGCGTCGCATCCATCAGATGGGTTCGCCCAATCTTCATCACTCGATCCCATTGCCGTGCCTTCGCCGCCAACTCCTCACGCAGCCGAGCCAAGGCGGGGAGCAGTCGCGTTTCGATCTGCATCGCCACGGCCACGTGGATCGCCGTCGGAAACGTATCATTCGTGCTCTGCCCCATATTCACATGGTCATTCGGATGAATCGGCTTCTCGGCGACGAAGCGATCCCCACCCACCAATTCAATCGCCCGATTGGCGATCACTTCGTTGACGTTCATATTGCTTGACGTGCCTGAGCCCGTTTGGAACACGTCGACAGGAAATTGATCATCCATCTTGCCGGCGGCAACTTCCTTCGCCGCGCTAAGCATCGCCTGGACTTGCTGATCGTTCAGCGGATTCTTGCCGGTGCCTGTTAGTTTTCCCAGATCGCGAT
>JAGQPD010000760.1 GCA_020426865.1 Planctomycetales bacterium | reverse complement strand
CAACTGCTGCCAATAACTGCCGCGAGCTGGCGGCGGCCAGGCGGATCGTGGTACATGCGAAGGGGCATACTGCCACAGCAACTGCAGTTCGGGCGGCAATGTGCTGTCGCTGTACCCCGTTCGATTCGCGTCACCACGATACGTGGGCCAATCGGCGGAAGCAGCAGTGACATACACCAACACGCTGCCACATGCACCTAACGTCACGGCGCAGGACAACAGTTGATTCCACGCGACTACGACAAGAAGTGGGAGACGTCCCAGCCAGCACGCCGGTAATCGCATCGGCATCGATTCCGGCTCCTGTTTTACGGACAACGTCGAAGTCGGCAGCACCCGCAAACTCCGGCAAGAACCAGCAGATAGATTGTTGAAGGTTCAGGAGTCGCGAGCTGGGCAGGCGTAATACCGGCGATTCCCTGTGCGGCAAGGGCACTCTGCATCAGTGCCAAATCCCCCAGATTGGTCACGCCATCGAAATTCAAGTCGCCGGCCGCGAGCGTCGTCAGGTCACCAACGCGCACGCCGTTGATGCGGTTTTCGTGCAGCCACCCTGCAATGAACGCGTTTTTGTCCAAGTTGTTGAGCACTCCGTCGAGGTTGATATCGCCTGGATGCGCCACGAGATTTGCCAACTGCGCCGCGGCAAATTCATTGTCGATGGCGAAATTGAACGGTCCATAGTTCTGCCCAGGCGGCGGGCCTACGTCGGATGAATTGTCGCCAATGACGGACATGCGGAGATCGTCAATCGTTCCGGCAAAAAAGTTGGCATTGCCGCCCGTGAAGAAACCGGTTTCGTCGCGTGACGTATTGGCACCGACGACAAGTTCCAATCGCGCCGGGTCGTTCGGAGCGGTAGCTGATCCATCGTAACCACCACCGATCGCGCCGACGGCGATCCCATCGACCCATAGCATGCTTCCATTGGCTGGTCCGTTGGGGCGGGCAACCATGACATGATGCCAGTTGGTATCGACGGCCACCTGCGAATTAAAATCGTTGCCGCCGTACCGCAGCACCCACGTGTCACCAGCGCTGATCCGAACGCCATGTTGGTTGGAATCGAGAACCACGTCCTGAGCTTGTCCGTTATTGAGCCCAGAGCCATCAGGTTTGACCCATAGCTGGAAGAAGCGGTTGGAAATGTTGTTGTAGTTCAGCGGTCCCGGGGCAGGCGTGCTGCTGTCGTCAGTGTAACCAAGTGACGCGCGCGAAATAGCTGGGTTATTGAGGTTTTCACCGACGAGGTAATCCGAGACGCCATTGAAATGGATGCCAAAGCCACTTCCGCCCAGTGGCTGACCGGATATGGAAGCGTACTTCGGCGAACCAACGACCCTTAGATCCTGGAACGCACCGCTGACACCGGCGCCGTCGCCGGTAAGCGTCTGGCCGTTGAACACAAAGCCGACCGCGGCTCCGTTTGTAACGTTCGCCGACACCGTCACACTGGGTGGCGATAGGGTGGCATCGGGGGAACCAGGGTCGCCGAATTCGTAAAGCCGATCGACGGTTGAGCCGTGGACGGGCGGCAGCGTGAACATCAAGACGATGGCAAGGATGCCCACCGTGCGGAATGGGTATGGCAAAGCTGACATGGTTGTGGGACTCCCAGTGAATTGTGTCTTATCGTGGTGCGCCGTTAGCTTAGGAACGCCGCGTGGAGATGCGTCGGATCAGGCCCATCGCGAGTGTACCCAGCCCAGCGAGTAGTACACCATTGGGTTCGGGTACGGAGCTAGCGCCGACGGAAACCGCTGTGCTACCGAAGTTGTCTTTCCAAATCGTATAGTCGGCGGCATCGATGATGCCATTGCCGTTGCCGTCAGCATCGAGATTGACAGTCGATCCGAAATTATCTTTCCAGATCGTGTAATCAGCAGCGTCAACGACTCCGTTATGGTTATAGTCTCCCGAAAGTTGTTGCGTGAAGTCGACGAAACCGGGCGTCGGGCCTTCGCCATTCCAACTGGATGCCGCATTGCCATAGGTGTCGACGGCAGTCCGTTGCAGCGAATCACCCTGACCATCAACGGTCGTAGGCCAGGGGGTGAGATCGTCGTACAGCACTTCGTCTTCGATCACGTGAGCGATTTCGATGTCGGCACGAAGACCTCGCTGCAATGTGATTCTTCCGCTACCGTTGTTTAGATTCCCCTGCAGATCACCGACGATCAGAACATCCTGCCCCAATCCGTAATGCGCCTTGAATGAAGACAGAAGTGTGGCATTTTCAGTATCGTTGGGGTCGAACGTCACGACCAGGATGGTTTGTCCTGCTGCGACGGTCGTGGCTGCGGAAAAGTCAACGTCCGCGTCACCGCGAATTCGCCAATTCGCGAGATTCACGTCTTGGCTGGTAGGGTTGTGTAACTCGATGTATTCCAGGTCGTTGTCGGTCAACGTAGGTAACACCGCAAGTGCGGCCGACGACGGATCGCCGGGATGGTAGTTGACTTCGCTGATCACGACCGGTCCCACTCGTGGCTCGCTGTTGGCCAGGCCCATCGTCGCGCGGGTTTGCGGTGCCAAACGCCCGGTGCCATTGGGCGTTCGACCAAGGGATTCACCGGCGATGGACGCCGCCAACTCAACTTGATCCACAAACTCGGCGACGCCACCGCTGCCATCGCCGATCGTCAGGTAGACCTGATCACCGTTGGTTGAGTCGAGCGCGAAGTCGTTGGCACCGGGACTGGCAGGATTGGGATTGAAGTGTTTTTCGTCGAACACCAGATACCCACCCGCGGCAAGCATCGTACCGGCGGGAATCCGGTATTTGAGCGGCGTGTTGCCGGAATCGCTGAGATACCACCCGCCGATATCGATAGCGGCTTTCGTCGTGTTGAATAATTCGATGGCGTCAATAGCTGGAGAGACAGAGCCGCTCAATACTTCATTGATCACGACACCCCGCAGCGGTGTTTCCACCGTACCAGGAGATCCGCCGAATTCGTTACTGCCGCGCCATCGATAGTATTTGCCTAGCTCATCCTGCGGCGTGGAAAACGGTTCGTCCAGAACCAGAGTCGCACCCATTCCATCCGCGGAAACTGCCCATGGGTCGGTATCGTTGTAGTTGACGGATACCAAAACCGCGTCGGTCGCATCCAATAGCGCAACTTCTTCGCCGCCATTGTTGAGACTTCCATCGTACTGCCCGGCAATTGTTACTTCTGTACCATAGCGTGCAACAAAAGCGTCGATGTTGCGTACAACAACGACTCGCTCGTGAGGGGCCAGATGCAGATCGCCAAAGGTAAAGTCTACTCCGCCCGCCAACGTGACGCCCAATAGCCCAATCGTCTCGGTGGGATTCGAGTTGAGTACTTCGATGAATTCGAAATCATCGTTGTCGATACCTGGAATCAACAGTTCCTTGGTCGTCGTCGGCAGATATGGATTGTAGTTGATCTCGCTCACTAACAGTCCGTGGGTCGGAATGACAAAGGTGGCGGTGGTTAATGCGCTCCATACTCCTCCTGATAGAGTGCGGGCATTGACTTCAGTTGATGCGGCTAGTGGAAACGCAGTGCCGAATTTTGTTCCAGCAATGCTACCGTTGGCGGCACGAGGATCGGTGCCGTCGGTTGTGAAATAGATATCCGGGCTCGAAGACGATCGCTTCTGCAATTCCAATTCGGCGATGATCAGCATGTCGCTGCTGCCGGCGTTCTGGTTCAGGCCGTGAACGGCCAGGACATTGGAACCCGGATGGAGCAGCGCCAAGTGATCGGAAAGATCAAACCGCACCGGACCGCTGAGGACCACGGTATCACTTCGACTGCCCGTAGAATACGACTGCCACGTTGGGTTGGCGGGTGCGAGGTTGGTGTTGCCGGTCGGATCGACGTCGATGAAGGTACCATTGAGATAGACGACGAAACCGTCGTCGTAGGTCACGTCGAGCACCATGGCGTTGAAATCGTTCACGTCGGCGCCGACTTCGAATTCATAACGAATATAGACCGACGTTTCTGTAGCATTCCACGGCGTCTGGATATTCGTGCCGATGAAAGGCGTATAAGTATTCGCCGCCGACTCTTCGAAGCCGACGCCGTTGGTGCCAGTCGTCCAGCCAGTTGGAATGAAATCGGGCTCGTACCAGTATGGCCCACCCCCCGTTTCCAATGAATTGTCATTCGGCACCCATGCTGATGTTGGTGACGCACTGTTGATCAGCGACCGTGTATCGGTAACGACAATCTGTCCTCCGGGTGCCGACATACCAACGAGGTCGACACTGGCCGCCACGCTTCCGCCATGTTGCGCGGCGCCGTTCACCTGGAACGTTGGCGCCGCCACACTGGGGAACCAGCCCATATTCGCATATTCGCTGATGATGAACGACGAGCGTTGTGGGAAGTAGGTGTTTATCAGTCGGTTGACTTCGTTGTTCCAGTGAATGTCTCGCTCGTACAGTTGCAAGGGGTTGCCGCGTTGATGGACATCACGACGATAATCCCCCCACCGAGCAGACTCGGCGATCATCGCGGAACTCAGTTCATCAACGCGTGCACTAAATCTTGCGGCGACGGCCGTTGGCGTGAGTGCTCCACCGTTGAAGAAATGCAGTTGCAGTCGGTCACCGAATCGCGTGATGAACTCGGGAATCTGCACCAGATCGTCAAGAATGCTCAACGGATCGAGGATCGCGGAAGGGGGACGATCGGTGACCCCTTCGAACACGCGTTCTGCGTCCCAGGAGTAGATTTTCCATATTCCGTTTCCGCTGCCGCCACCGGCCATCCGCCAATTTCCGTCGAATTTGATGTCGGCGTTACCGCCGTAGGCCTGCACGATCGTCCAATCGATATAGTTGTCAATGTCCAGAACTTGTTGGACGGCTGCCCAGTTACGCGACACAACCGTGTTACGCATGGCGTTGTACGAGGCCAAGGTGCCGTCGATGGCGGTGCCGCCATTCAAGGCGTCGTAGTCACCCGGGTCACCGCCGTTGTACGCCGCGTAGTGTGACGACTCGGCCCGCTCATGCACGTTGTAAACGCCCCAGTACAAACCGTTGATGTAGAGATGAGCATAGGTGCCGCGTCCCGCATCGTCTTGCCCCATTGCTAATAGCGAATCGCGTATAAACTGATCTCGGATCAACAACCCGCGCTGCTGCTGACCCGCATCCCAATGGATCCACGAGTTATTGTACATAGCGCGAAGTTGCAGGCTGTTGAAACTAGTAACAGGCGAATCGTCAAACAGGTCGTAATTGAGTCGTCCTGCGCCGTATTCGTCGCGGAATCGG
>JAGQPD010000759.1 GCA_020426865.1 Planctomycetales bacterium | reverse complement strand
CCACAGGCCCCGGCGGTCAGTTGTGCCGAGGAGAATCTCTTGGGTTATCCTGGGGATCCCTATGCGACGGAAAACATCTGCATCCACGAATTCGCACACGCGATTCACGAGATGGGGATGTCAACCGTCGACCCGACATTTGACACTCGGTTGCAAGCGGCATACGACGCGGCGATGGCGAATGGACTTTGGGCCGAGACCTACGCTGCGGTGAATCGGCACGAGTATTGGGCGGAAGGCGTGCAGAGTTGGTTCGACAACAATCGAGAAAAAGACGCACTGCACAATGAAGTGAACACACGTGCGGAGCTGAAACAATACGACCCACGACTATCGCATTTATGTCTGGAGGTTTTTGGCGACGGGCCGTGGCGCTACAAGAAGCCTGCGGAACGGGTGGAGGCGGATCGAACCCATCTGCTGGGTTGGAACAGTGTAAAACTGCCAAGGTTTCGTTGGCGTGATGAAAAGATGCCGGCACATCCACGGGTCTTGATTCAAACCGCATTTGGGGATATTGAGGTCGAGCTCGATGCGGAAAAATCGCCCAACACGGTGGCCAACTTTTTGCAGTACGTTCACGAGGGTTTTTATTCGGACGGGAAATTCCATCGTACGGTGACGGCCGAGAATCAACCCAACGACAAGATTCGCATTGCGGTAATTCAAGCTTCCGCAGACCCTGCCAAAAAGGACGAATACCCGTCGGCAATTGCCCTGGAACGGACGAGCGTTACCGGTTTGAAGCACTTAGATGGCACGATATCGATGGCGCGAGAGGCCCCCGATACCGCTCAGGACCACTTCTTTATTTGCATTGGCGATCAGCCGGAATTAGATTTCGGGGGGCAACGAAATCCGGACGGCCAGGGTTTTGCGGCGTTCGGCAAGGTGGTGGAGGGGATGGACATTGTGAAGAAGATTCATCAATCGCCGCAAGCAGAACAAAACTTGATGCCCCCCATTCGCATTCAGCGCGCTATCCGTCTAAACTAACGACGGAATCGGTTCGGTTCTTCCATCCGCAGTCCTCCGATGATTCGCAAAGGAATCTTCCATGTCGGCAACGCTTACAAGTAATCAATCGGCCCAGGTACGTTCGCTGGCGGTATTTCCCGCGGGATCGAACGGCGAGTTCAATCTGCCGGATGAAATGGCGATCGTGATTGAGAGAGCGGACGGTTGTGAATTATGGGATACAACCGGAAGGCGGCTGCTCGATTTTTCGATGGGTTGGGGTTCAGCATTGGTCGGCCACGCACGTCCGGAAATTGTTGCGGCAGTGACGGCACAGTTGTCGTCGGGCACGAACTTTTCGTATACCACTTGTGCGTCACTAGGGCTGGGCGAGGAATTAGTGCGGCTATCGCCGGCCTGCGAGCTGGTACGGTTTTGCGCATCGGGCACGGAAGCGACGATGTACTGTCTGCGGCTGGCACGAGCGTACACCGGTAAGGACAAGATTGTTAAATTCGAAGGCGCCTACCATGGCGCTCACGACGTGGGGGTTACTAGTCTCTTTCCGCAGAACCCGCCCGATTTCCCCCTCCCCCTCCCGTCCTGTGACGGCCTTCCTAACGAGATCCGCCAGAACACGCTGATTGCGCCATTCAACGATCTGGAAGTAACGCGAAGGATCATTCGCGAACATCAGGCGGAAGTTGCGGGGGTGATCGTCGAGCCACTGCAGCGTTGCTTGCCACCGGAACCGGGATTTCTGGAGGGAATCCGGGAGTTGACCGCTGCCTTGGACATTCCGCTGATCTTTGACGAGGTCGTAACAGGCTTTCGCCTAGCATATGGCGGCGCTCAGAAACACTACGGTGTCATTCCCGATTTGGTAGCATATGGCAAGGCGCTAGGGGGAGGGATGCCGATTGGTGCCTTTGGCGGGCGTCGATCGATCATGGAGATCGTCCGTGAGGATCGCTTGGGGAACAGTACTTACGTGTGGACAGCTTCGTCGACAGGTGGGAATCCGATTTCCACATCGTCGGCTTCGGCGGCGCTAAAGATTTATCGACAACCGAACACGTATTCGTACTTGTTCGAACTGGGTGAGTATTTTCGCGATCGGCTCCGTGCCACGCTTCACGACCATCATGTCACCGCTCAGGTCATCGGCAGCGGGCCGCTGGCCCAACTGATTTTCACCGATCCCGATGTTGTGATACGGGATTATCGGTCGAGCCAACATCGGGATCCACAACGAGCTCGCGCCGTGATGTTGTCGCTATTCGGGTTGGGCGTCTTCCTCAATCCCATGGGAACAAAGCTGTACTTGTCGCTGATGCACGACAACGGGGCATGCGATGAATTCTGTGAGTTGCTGGGGCGGTCGTTGCAGGCAACGGCTTAGTCATGCGTAACGGATGTAGTGCGGCAACTTGGTGACGATCCGGCCGAGCTTTCGGAAGACTTTGGCGACGCCACGGACGTCGTCGGCACGGATCATATTCCCGGTAGCGTTGTGGGGAGTGTCCCATTCGGCGAGGGCGGCATCGAGATCTCCAGTTGCTCCGATCCAATCCCAGAACTGTCGAAAGTCTACTTCCACAGACTCCACCCGCACGTCCATCCGGTGTGGCTTGTCTTTGAGAAACATCTCAATATTATGGTTGACGGTATCGCAATAGTCGCGGGCCAAATTGATCGACGAATAAAGGTCGGCCGCGGGCTCCATCAGGATCCCTCGTGCGTAGCCGTTCAAAATTCCAATATCCATGCGTCGCGCGTAACTTTGAGCGACATAATCCCGATCACGCGTCAGGTGGACGAAAAAGGCATCTTTGCCAAAACGTTGGTCGAGGTCACCGAGGAACCAGGAGAGTCGGTTGTCGGACTCGATGTGGTCCGGCGGGTAATCAAAATGCTCTTCGCCAATCAGTTGCGCCCGCGTTTCATGTCCGCAGGAAAAATTGCGAATATGTTGGCAGGCCTTCACGAAGGTGGTGGACCCACAACGACCGGTCGACAACACAAAGACATTCATACGGCGGCAACTCAAGTGGCACGGCTCGGGTGATGGCGAATCCTCGTCGCGCCGGGGCAGTCGCACCCGTTCGCGCCGAAAGCCAAGCGGTTCTATGCCTGGCAATATCCAATTATGCCATCTCTGGGGCGGGTGTTTGACAAATCTGCGAGAAAGAGGGTCGGAACAATCGTTACAGGCGGACCAAGTGGGTCAAGACATACAGCCTGAAATGCCTGGAAGGACTCGAAAAAATTTTCCGGCTGCGAAGGCAATTCCTGCTAGCGAGTCTCGATAACGTAGGCAGGAAAGGATGGTCATCCGAATGAGGGAATGTCTCCGGGCATGCGGGAGACAGGTTCAAACGGTGATCGGTGGTGTCGAAGAGGACACACTCTGACGCCTGACTGTCAGGCAAGGAGACTCACTTGTTGCGTGAATGGATTCATTTTTTTGAACAGTCATCGCGGGTCTGCAGTTCATTGAAGTCAGCATAGATATTCAGGGCAGCCTGCCGAGTTGACAAAATAGTTTCCAGAGAAAGGTGAATCATGGCACTGACCATCACAAACAATGTTGCCTCCTTGACAGCGCAGCACAACTTAGGTCGATCATCCTCGGCGTTGAACAGATCGTTGGAGCGATTGTCGTCCGGTCTGAAAGTCAACCGAGGAGCCGACGGCCCGGCGGCGTTGACGATCAGCGAAAAGCAACGCGCTCAAATCGCAGGTTTGGAGCAAGCGATCGAGAACTCAGGCAAAGCGGTCGCCGTGGTACAAACGGCGGAAGGCGCGTTGAACGAGATCAATACACTCCTGAACAAAGCCCGTAGTTTAGCATTGGATTCGGCCAATACGGGGGTCAACGACGACGACGCATTGGCGGCCAACCAGGCGGAAATTGACAACTTGCTCGACACGGTCGATCGCATCGCCAACAACACGCAGTTTGCCACCAAGAAGTTGCTGGATGGCTCGGCCGGCTTAAAAGGCGAAACGACCGACGCGAACGTCAAGTTCCTCGGTGGCACGACAGATACGCAAGCTGGCACGTATGCCGTTGCGGTAACAACGGCGGGCGAGCGAGCTCAGGCAGCCGCGACAACGGCACAGACGGGTAACCTCGCAGCGGACGAAATCCTGACGGTCAATGGCATCAACATTACGCTGAGTGCCGGCCTGTCGCAGACAGACGTCGTCAACCGCATCAATGAATACACGTCCCAAACAGGCGTGGTGGCTGACGCGAACGGTGCCAGCAGCACGACTCGCTTGTACTCGGTCGACTTCGGTACCGACGCCGACATCTCCGTGGTATCGAATACCGCGGCTGCCGCGACAAGCACTGGTTTTGGAACGTCAAAAATCACCGACACGGGTGCCAACGTCATTGGTACCATCAACGGCGTGACCTACAACGGCAGTGGCAATGTGTTGACATCCAACTCGGGCGTCACGGATGGCCTTCGTGTCGCGATCGAGGCCAACACCGGTGCCAATGCTCATGCAACGGTGACCGGTTCGCTAGGTGTGGCGACAATTACGGACAATTCGCTTCAGTTCCAGATCGGCCCGAACCAGCACCAAACGGCGAACCTGGCAATCAACCAGGTGAATCCAGATGTCCTAGGCGTTGGCGTAACGAACAATCAGTTCAACAACCTCGCGCAGATCAACGTTACTTCACACGCCAAGGCGCAGGATTCGATTGGCATCATCGACTCGGCAATCAATGAAATCAGCAACCTGCGAGGATCGCTTGGTGCCTTCCAATCAAATACGTTGGAGGCCACCGCGAACAACATGCGAACGACGTTGGAAAACTCGATCAACGTCGAATCGGTAATTCGCGACACCGACTTCGCATCGGAAATCGCCAACTATACGAAGCAGCAAGTACTGGTACAAGCCGGCACATCGATCCTGGGTAATGCCAATCAGATGTCGCAACTGGTATTGGGGCTGTTGTAAGAATCACGCACCAGGCCGACTACGTCCGGGCGGCACGGGCACGCCGAGACTCTCGTGTACCGACCGCCCCGGGCGTGGTCAAACCTGCTATCGCAAATCCCAGGCAACCAGCGTACGCCACACAGGCGCCACGCCTGATTGCCGCATGACAGAACAATCGCACCGTACCACGCCAAGCCGCGGCCGGGTATTGTGGGCACGCCCGAGACTCTCGTGTTCCTCAGTCCCGGTTCGCGGTTTGCTTTTTTTGATCGTGACTTGAACTCAACGTACCACAGGGGGTGGCACATGTCCGGAGGAAAAACTGGAACCGTTCAGCGACTGCAAGAATACTCAATACCTCTCATTGCCGGCGTTGTCGTCGCGATGGTCATGGCCAACGTCGCGCCGGGAACGTACGAAAAACTGATCCACACTCCCGTCTACGCGATCGGATCGGCGTTCACTTCAACCGAGGACCTGTCGTCCACATCGCATCTGGATGCCCACAGTGAGTCACCGAGCCGACATGCCGTCGCTGCCTCAGTTGTCCACGGAACGGAACCTCAAGACCACTCGGCCGTCCACCTCGACAATCATGCCGTTTCGGCTCACGGCCATGGCGGCTGGGGACACTACTTTACGTTGCATTTCTTGATCAACGACATTTTCATGGTGTTTTTCTTCGGGATCGCCGCCAAGGAGATCACCGAAGCTTGCCTGCCCGGGGGGCCGTTGAATCCTCCGAGCAAAGCGGTGAACCCGCTATTGGGTACACTCGGCGGAGTCTTGGGACCGATTGCCACTTTTCTTGCAGCAAATTCGATCTTTGGCGAAACAACGTGGTACCGCGGTTGGGGGATCCCGACGGCAACCGACATTGCCCTGGCGTGGCTCGTAGCGCGCTTCGTTTTCGGCAATGGACATCCGGCGATCAAATTCCTGCTGTTGCTGGCCGTGGCGGACGACGCCATCGGTCTGGGAATCATTGCCTTTGCTTATCCCGACCCGGATCAGGCGACGCAATGGCTGAACACGGCGTGGATCATTCCCGGCGTGGCACTGGCATACGGCCTGCGACGATTCAATGTACAACACTGGTGGATCTACGTACTGATCGGAGGAGCGTTTACGTGGTGGGGCCTCTTCAGTGCTCACCTCCACCCAGCCTTGGCACTGGTCTTCATCGTGCCGTTCCTACCCGGTCCCAAACGCGACCTTGGCTTGTTTGTCGAGGAAGACCGGGATGACGCGTCCGTTCATGGTACGCACCACGTTCACAGCCCGCTAGAGAATTTCGAACATACCCTGAAGCTGTCGGTCGACTTGGGACTCTTCTTCTTTGCTTTCGCGAACGCTGGCGTTCCGCTGTCGGGTATCTCAAATCTGTCGTGGATCGTGTTGGCTTCTCTGCTGATCGGCAAGACGGTCGGCGTCACCTTGTTTTCCTTCGTGGGAGACCGGTTGGGATTCAAACTGCCTGACGGGATGGAATTTCGGCACCTGGTTGTAACCGGCGTGACAGCCGGACTGGGCCTAACGGTAGCGTTGTTCGTATCGGCACAAGCCTTTACCGACCCTGCAACACAGGGTGCGGCCAAGATGGGCGCGTTGTTCTCAGGCGGAGTTGCCGCGGCATCGTTTGCTCTGGGATGGGCACTGAACGTTCGGAACCGCGAAACTACCTTCTCGCTACAGCAGGTGCTGTTCTGGAAGCGGTCCCCCGCTCGGTAGTCACTAGATCGAGCGCCGATAGCAGTACGGGAGTAGATCAATGCACTATGACATTATCGTGGTCGGCAGCGGACCGGCTGGACAAAAGGCCGCCATCGCGGCCGCCAAGCAACTGGATCGGGTGGCCATCGTCGATCGTCGCCCCACGACGTTGGGAGGGGTATGCCTGCATTCAGGGACCATTCCTTCCAAGACAATGCGTGAAGCAATCCTACATTTGACGGGCTATCGGCAGCGTGACATCTACCGCAGTCGATACCGAAACAAACGTCATATACGCATGAAGGATCTGCGTCGCAAGTTGAATGAGGTCACAAATCACGAATTAAACGTCATCCATGATCAGTTGGATCGAAACGGCGTGCATGTGTACACAGGCAACGCTACATTTCGCGGCCCGCACAGTATTTTCGTCCACGCCACCGACCACCAACATGTCCTATCGGCCGACAAAATCATCCTGGCTTGCGGCACGGTACCATCGCGTCCCGACAATGTACCGTTCGACAATCTTCGTATTCTGGACAGTGATCAGATCTTGCGGATCGATCACATTCCACAGTCGCTGATTGTGGTCGGAGGAGGCGTAATCGGCATCGAATATGCGATCATGTTCGCGGCACTGGGGGTCCGGGTAACGGTGGTGGACGGGCGGCCAAGACTACTGGAGTTCTGCGACCAGGAAATCGTCGATGTGCTGCTATTCCACGCGCGAGAAATGGGAATGACATTTCGCTTGGGAGAGAATGTCACAGGATTCCATAAGACGGCACAAAACTTGGTCGCGGTCGAGACAGAAAGCGGCAAACGTCTGGTCGCGGAATCGGTGATGTATAGTGCTGGGCGCGTTGGCGATACGGCGGGCTTGAATCTGGAACTCGCAGGTCTGCACCCGGACACGCGTGGTCGACTGAAATGCGATGAAAACCATCGAACGGAAGCCCCCCACATCTATGCCGTTG
>JAGQPD010000758.1 GCA_020426865.1 Planctomycetales bacterium | reverse complement strand
CAGTTTTTCGATCTCGTGGCCAAATTGCTGGCGAACGTCACTCAGCATCCGCTCGATCCTCAACGTTGCTTCAGCGCAACCCAACTGATGGGGGACTCGAGTCGTCAACTTCGGCATCGGCATTATTCCTTTCGGTTTTCGCTGTGAAGTTCCTCGTGCACGTCTTCGTAGGTGCGACGATCGTTGGGGTGCCAGAGCGGAATTCCCGCTCGCAAACGTTCTGCGAGTACTGTCAGTTTTTCGTCGCTTCCTGGCAAGGCTCGCGTTGCTTCGAATTCTACTGCCGCTAGTTTCTCCGGTTCAAAGTCCCAAATCCCCATACGAATCGCTTCCAGGACGGAGTCGGGCATGGTCTTTCCTTTCGTGCAGATATCATGGCTGTCGGCTGCTCCCGTCCGTGAGTCATAGCCTATGAGTATCAGTATTTCCGCCGTTGGCGTCAAGCATCGGCATGCAATTGTTCGGCGAACTTGCGAACTGCATCCAATTCAATCGCCGACTCCCGTCCCTGTCCACATGCGGCACCTCGGACGGCAATCAATCGAGCGCCCGTCCGCTTGGCCGCGTCGAGCTCACTCAATGAGACCGATCCCGCCAATGCGAACCACTGCCACGGTTGTAATTGTGCCACAGCCGCACACAATTCATCGCGCCATCGCGTCAGTGAGCTTCCTAACTGCTTATTGTGCGTGTCGAACAGGACCCCTGTCACCTGTTGCCCGGCAGCGTGTGCGATAATGTCGCACGGCGATGGCGCGCCGGCTGCCTGCCAATCCAAATAGCAAACCGCGATCGGGTCGGCAGTCCGTTGCACGCGATCGGCCCAATCCGACCAGGCAGCCTGCCAGTCGCGATGCGCCATGTGTGCGAGACCGATTTTCGCAAAGCGGATCACGCCGTGTGGAACGGAATAATGCGATAAGAATTCGAATGGGATCGCCTTCGTCATGCTTCGATCCTGCTCGTGCAATTCCCCCATGGCAACGCTGATGGGACAGCGTCCGTCGATGGCCCGGATCACTTCGGAGATCGATTCTGACGATGCGGCACCCAGCGATCCTCGCGATGGTTCCTTCACGTCAATCACGTCGGCACCGCCGGCAAACGCCACTTCCGCTTCGATACCGTTTCGGACACTCACCAATAACTTGATGGTCACGATGTTGCCTCGGACACGGTGGAGGTGGCTGATGGAGTCGACGATAACGATCGTTTGGCTTGCACCAGACGCTGGTTGAGCTCGGTGAGTAGCTGTGCCGTTACCGGTTCGCACCACGTGCCATGGATCGTCACGTAACCTTCGCACCAGTGGGCGTAGGGGTGCCAAGTGGAACGTTGTTGCCAGTCGCTCGCTCGCTCGGCAATTCGAACGATGATATTGGCTGTTTGCACTCCCTTCACATCACGGATCCTCAGATCCGCGGGGCCTTGTCCCTGAAAAAAAACCTCAACGCAACTGAGCGGTACGTCGATCGATCTCCCGAGCAGGACATGCAACCGCAGCAGGTGGCCATCGGTGGCCATGCGGGGGATCATGGCAATGCGATATGCGGTTGCGATAGCGATCGCTGCGAGGACGATCAGAGCAATCGACGCACCCGCCAAAGCGAAACTGCCGCTTTCCCACCCGAGCAACGCCGAGACCGCAGCGGCTACCGTCGCAAGTGTGGAAAACAGCAAAAATGGAATGGCCGGACGCCGATTCGCTCGCAGCCAGATTTCGTGATTTCGCATTTCTACGATCTGCCCCCCTTGTGGAAAACGCCGCTGCCAGCCATGGTGTATGCGACGTTTGTCTGCAAAAACTGTGCGGACGCAAGTTTATTTTACGGATTATGTTTAGGGCAGCACCCCCGCCCAGATAATTTTATCTGCCTATGTCGGAGCACTCCTCACAGGGTCCTCACGGCCACGCTTTGGATACGCGTACCGCGCAGCGTCGTAACTACCTGATTGCCGCAGTGATCGTCGCCCTCACCGCCATCTACGGTTGGGCGACCGCTAACGGCTGGACGATGGCCCAGCCTCGTGAGCACGGCCCGCACGCCACGGAATCGGCGCCCGCCGCAGACGCCCCGCCCGCCGCCGACGCCCAACGCAGCGACAATGAGCAACACAGCGACAATGAGCAACACGGTGCCAACGGCCAACGCAGCGACGATGACGGTGCAAACAATGCAGACATGCACGCACCAGTCGTGGGTGAGAGCGATGCCGATGCAGATGGGGGGCACGCTGGTGAGATGCCCGCCTATTACTCTGTCATTCCCTTTGCGTTATTGCTTGGCGCGATTGCGTTACTGCCGTTGATGCGCTGGAGTGAGCATTGGTGGGAAAGCAACCTGCATCGGTTTCAACTGGCTGCGGCATTGGCGGTCATCACGTTGATCTATTATGCCTTTATCTATCCATCCGGGGGGATGGGGAAGGTCGTGTCCGTTTTGGAGCATGCCCTCTTGCAGGAATACTTGCCGTTTATCGTGTTGCTATTCAGTCTTTACACAATATCCGGTGGGATTCGTATCGAAGGGGACCTAGTGGCGCGACCGTTGACCAACGCCACGTTCATCGCAGTCGGTGGGCTTCTCGCCAGCTTTATCGGGACGACCGGTGCCGCGATGTTGCTGATTCGCCCGCTGTTGCGTGCCAACTCCAAGCGGAAGAGCGTCGCCCATACGGTGATCTTCTTCATCTTCGTCGTCTGCAATACCGGCGGCTGCCTGTTGCCGATCGGGGATCCTCCCCTCTTCCTCGGTTTTCTCCGCGGAGTTCCCTTCCTCTGGACCTTGAACCTGCTGCCGCAGTTCCTGTTCATGAACATCTCCCTGCTCGTGATCTACTTCATCTGGGACACTCGGGCCTACCGTAAGGAAGATAAATCCGAAGTCGAAGCCGTTTCCCACCACGTCGAGAAGTTTGCGATTCGCGGACTGTTGAATTTCCCGCTGTTGGCCGGGGTCATCCTCTGCGTCGCTCTGCTCGATCCGACCAAATCGTTCCCCGGAACGAACTGGCACGCTCCGACTTACTTCCGTGAAGCGATGATCCTGCTCCTGGCCGGCGTCTCGCTGGTGACGACTTCAAACGCGATCCGTTTGAAGAACTCCTTCAACTACGACGCGATCATGGAAGTCGCCGTTCTCTTCATCGGTATCTTCATCTGCATGCAGG
>JAGQPD010000757.1 GCA_020426865.1 Planctomycetales bacterium | reverse complement strand
AGCCAGACACCTACGTTGTCTTCTACGTCAGCCGTGGTCGCGATTGCCTGTAGGTCAACATCCGCTTCGGCCTGCCCCTGCGCATGACATTCAAAACAGAATTGCCGCAGTAGCGGCTTTACGTCCGATTGATACGAACTCGCCAACGCATCAGGACTAACCGGTTCCGCCGCTTCGCACGCCGCCAAGATGCTCAAGATCGACAATCCGACCGCAACGACCAAAGTCCATCGACGCGCCATGGAAATGCTCATTCTCCTGAGACACACGGTGGGATTTGTTGTAACAAGCCGCGTTTGCTCGATTCCGATTCCCATGGTATCAGACCGTTTGGCCAAGTCAACGTGCGCTGACGGCGCACGAATCGTAAGAAAAACAGCAAGCGTCGTCAATTTGTCATGGGGCTATTCATTTGTAGGACGCCAACTGTTAGACTTCTGATATGCTGGGCATACTCATGATTCGCTCGAACTACTCACCTATCGTCGCCGCCATTTTGGTAGTGTTATCCACATCGTCGTCCGAGGCGAGATTGAAACATCGCTACAGTTTTACGGATTCCGCCAATGACTCGATTAGCAATGCCCACGGTACAGTCGTCGATGCGGGCGAAGAGCAGAATTATGTCTACGCGGCCGGACGTTTGGATTTGTCCGCCAACGTCGCGGAATCGTCGAACAACATCGTCGAAGATGCCTACGTTGATCTGCCCAACGGAATCATTTCAGCGGCGGCAAGTTCCGGCGTAGACGGTGCAGTCAGCTTTGAAACGTGGGCCAGCATTGCCCAAGAGCACCCTTGGCAACGAGTTTTCGATTTCGGGACCAGTAACAACGGCGAGGATACTTCCGGAGTCGCCGACGCGTCTGCATCTATCGCCATCACGCCTAACTCGGCATCATTCGGAAACGGGTTGCGGTTGATTTGCCAATCGGCGACGGGCAGTGGAATAGTTGTCGATTTACCAGGCCCGTTTCCCGTCGGGTCGGTACATCATGTGGCTGCCGTTTTTGATCACACAAACGCGTCATGTCGCCTGCTTCCAGATTGAAGTAGGGAGCGATCGCCGCAACGTCCGCCTTCGCCCCGCCTGAGGCGACTCCCTGCAGCGCTTGGTCGAGTTGCCAGGCGTTGGCCGACTGACCGGCCACGACTTTTACCAGCGTTTCTTGATCAGAGTTTTCATCCTCAAAGATGGAAAACACCTTTGCAGCGCGACGACCGTAGGCGTACATCGGGGAGATGTTGCCTCCGTATTGCGGCGCCAACACATCGCGAGCGTAATGGAACTGAGTGAAAATGCCGTTCCACACTTCGTTCGAGTACTCGACCCACACTCGTAGCCCAGGATCGAGCTGTCGATAAATCAGCTGCGCCAAGTTCCGGACATATTCGTCATTGGCCAAATGCGGCACATTCACTCACATGTCTTGATGCAATTGGCTCAGACAAGTGGTTCGCAGAATGCTCGGATTGTGGAGAAGCGCGGCTGGCTCGCAGCATTTCAAACCGACTTGCGTTTGCCCTGCAGCACCGAAGTGCTTGAATCCGGTCTCGGTGCATTCAAACTTTTCGTGCACGCCCATATGCTCAGGCACACCTCGACCAAACGGGTCTACGAGAAAAAGGAGCCGGTCGAAGCCAAGGAACATGGACGGCACAAGAGTTTTAAGCAACTCGAACGTTACGCCGCCCAGACGCAGCAGGAACGGGGATAATTTGTGGTCGTGACAAAACCAATGGACCAGGCCAAAAGTGCTTCGGAGTTTCACTCCGAACGCACGAAGACAGAGCACGAAAGTGCGTCGGTCTTTTCGACCGACGCTGCGAAAGGCGCTGCCCAAGATGCCCCTGGATACGTCCACTCTACACGCTTGGGAACGGCGCGGATTCCTGTATCGGCGTTTCACTCCGAGGCGCAGTCGGACCAATCGCCTGCCGGCTCGCGGCGGTTCAAACCTTTGCCTCTCATTCGTCCGTTCAGATGATCAAGTTGTTTAGCAAGAAATCATCGAAATCTAATGGAATCTGGATTTTCGGGAATTTTCAAACACTTGACGATGTTGTTGAATCTGCGTCGGGTGGTCCATCTTCGGCGAGTTGACGACCGACCAGATTTGTAGCGGTGTGGGGACCTCAGTAACTTCGGGTGCGATTTCGCAACACGCTCAACTGCGCCTGACGGCGGCGGTATCCGGGCTGCCGCCAAGAAACTATGAAATCAAAACCGGCGTCATCGTCGGCTCCGGGCGAGTAGTAATGATGTCTTCGAGGTTTAGGATACGGTTTGTGTTCCCTGTTGTCCACGGAT
>JAGQPD010000756.1 GCA_020426865.1 Planctomycetales bacterium | reverse complement strand
CGGGCCGATCCAGTTGCGCCCCTGCTGGGTTGCCTTGAGAACGTCCTCATACTTACCGAGGCGATACCTATACAAGGCGATGCATCGCGTGAACCAGATACGAAAGCGGCTGTTGGGAGTAACTTCCTCGACATATTGCATGATCTCTTTCAACTGTTCTAGCTCGTCGACGGAAGGTTCTCGCAAGAGACATCCCATCGCGGTTCGCTCGGCGATCGTATCTTCGCGCGACTCGCCCCACTTGGCAAGCATCATCGTGCGATGTGCGCGGTAGGCGTCGGCGTTTTCGCGCGCCGCAAACAGCGAACAAAGATGGTAGGCCGAAAAATGGTCCTCCGGTTCGATCTCGATCGCTTTGGATAGATCCGCGGCGGCTAGTTCCCAATTGCCGTGCGCCCCATGCCACTCGCCACGGTTTGCATAGCCGCGGGGTGACTCCGGGTCCGACGCGATCGCCTCATCAAACGGCTTTAGTGCGTGCGCCGTCTTGAGCTGGCGCACGTGCGCGTTGGCCTCGTCCAGCGTGATTCCCTTAATCTCGACCAACGCCGATTCGGCGAGCGCCATGGCGGATTCTGGGAAATTCAATTCGGCCAGAGCATTCAATCCCCGCTCTAATGCCTCACTGGCTTCGGCCGTCTGCTCGAGGCGCTGCTGGCCAATGGCAAGCAACGCCAGATCGATAGCCGTCAGCCGCTCGGCGTCAATTTGCTGAATGCTTGAAACCGCTTTGTTGGGCTCGCCGGCCAAGAGATAGACGGCCGCCAAACTGCTAATAGTATTCGAGCCGAGAATCCGCACGGCATTACGAAGCTGAGAATCGAGCGGATTAGTGGGTTGACCTTCCCCCACTAGCCACAACACACCGGTCAGTTGCGTTCGGCGGGAATGATTATGAGGATCCAATGCGAGAGCTTGCTCAGCCCACACACGCGCTCGCTCAAGGGCTTCGGTAAACTCGGCGTGTCGCTGGGTTGTCCGATAAATTGAAACTTGACGGAATTGAATGTCCGCCAGTCCCGCCGCGATTTGAACGGCGTTCGGCCCATTGGGATCGAACGTATCGCTTTCGGACGCTTCCCAGGCAATTTGAAGCTGGCGAAGCGCTTCGTCAAAATCGCCTCGCGATTGGGCATCGGCCGCTAATTTCGTTCGACGTCGCATGATCTCCAGTGGCGATGCCGTTTCGCGAGCCAATCGGTTCTCCGTGAGTCGAGACCAACGGGTTCGCCATTGTTCGAGCGTCAGCGTGTTGAGGTCGCCAGCTTCGATCGCCTTCGTCGCCGCGGCTTCGCTGACCAATTGAAGATCCTGTACCGGTATGTCGGTCGGGGCAAGCAGTCGCTGAAGATCGGCGATCACAAAGTCGCCGGACGAGGAAGCGCCAGCGACCAGCCGCGAACCATCGGGAGCGATCGCTACCCCGTGAACCGCATCTTTGTTCGAACCTCCTTGTGGATCGATTAATGGCGGAGCAATGGGTTTGCCTGTAGTCAACTCCCATACATGCGGACCACAATGCGGACCGCGCGAGCCGGTGACGGCGTGCCTGCCGTCCGGCGTAAAAGCGACCGTGAAGACCACATCATCGTGCTTCAGTGGCGGGCATGCCAGCTCGCCCTGTTGCCAGTCCCACACGCGCGCCAAACCATCCGTGTTCGCGGTAATCAACAAGCGGTTGTCGGGACTAAATTCCAAGTCGGACAAAGCTAATTGATTGTCGGGATGAAGCAACGGACGGCATAACTCGCGGCCGTTACCGAGATCCCATACACGCGCCACGCCATTGGCCCCCGTCGCCAGCAGACGGCTGTCAGGCGAGATGGAGAAAGTTCGGAATGGTAGACGTTCCTCATAAACGGTTTGTAGCGGAGGAAAACAAAGTTCGCCGGAATCGGCATCATATACACGTGCCGAAATGTTGTCGGTCATGGCTACGATCCGCTTGCCATCGGGCGTATAACTCGCGAACCTCCCATCGGGAATGTCGTCGCTTAGCGACTTCGCCTCGCCGCTATGTGTGAATAAGACCCTCCCCGATTTCCAATCCACGGCCAACAAAGTATCCCTCTGGCACACGATTACCAAATGATCCGTGGCCGGACGCGCTGCAACACTTAGTGGAACGCCAGGGAGATCCATGGGATCGCGAATCTGCTGCCCTGCGTACGGATCCCAAAGAGTAAGCTTGGCCCCTTGGTTGCCCTGGGATACGATTGCCAGTGTGCGATTGTCGCCGCAAATACAAGTATCAACGACCATCCTCCCATCGCGGATCGTGGGGCCGATGGGCGCTCCGTCCGACGTACGGCGGACGACAACTTCGGGAGTCGTACCGTGCTCGACCAACGGCGAGGCGTAGAACCGTCCTGGCGTCGCCAATAGGCCATCCGAGCTTAGCCGCGGCACTTTTCCCCATTTCGGCGTCCGTGCTATTAGTCTCGTTGTATCCGGACGTTTCCAGACTCGAACCAGCCGATTGTCTTGCGAGGTGACAAGATATTGATTGTCGTCGCTAATCGCCACACGATGCGCGCCTGTGTTATGAGTAATGCGTGGTCCCAAAGGACGCCCGTCGGGGACTGACCACAGTTGCGCGGTGCTGTCCCAGGAAACACTCATCATGAGCGTACCGTCAGCACTGAATACGATATGGTCCACGAAGTTGACATGGTCCATTTCCACGGGAGGATCATCCATCGCATCGGCTCGCCAGAGACTGGGGCCATAATATCCACCCGTGGCGAAAAAGCGTCCGAGAGGATCGGCGGCGACCAGGCACAGAGCTTTGGGTTTGGTGGTGATTCGCTTTTGTTCGCTCCCCGTTTCCAAATCCCAAACCGCCAATTGACCGTAATTGGCGATCGTCACGAGCTGCCGGTCGCCATTGACTAACACGGGCGACGAAGGAGGTCGCTCTGGAACATGAGGCAGGGGATCGTACAGCGGAGCGGGACGGCCAACGTCGTCCACGGCGAAGACACGAGCCAGCTTGTCCTCGGCCGTCGTAATCAACCGTGTTCCCGCGCGATTGAACTTTAAGGAATCGATACGTTGGGGATGCGGCCACTGTTGATCCAGCAGCCGGTTCTCCGCCACGTTCCAGATTCGAGCCGACTCGCCGCCGATGGCCAGCAACCGACCATCCGGGCTGAATTCGATCGTCGAAACCTCCGCTGGATACGCGATCGCTTGCCTGGCAACGCCCGTCGCAACTTCCCTAATCTCGATGCTTCGATC
>JAGQPD010000755.1 GCA_020426865.1 Planctomycetales bacterium | reverse complement strand
GACGAATAGAGCGTCGTTACCGGCGCCCGTCCGGAAATGTACACGCGAGCCCCCACGGCCAACAGATGCACGACAAACGCCAACAGGATCCATAAAAGCGCGGTGCGGCGGAAACTCTCCCATCGCAGCCACCCCAGCAGTGTCGCCACAAAGGAAGCCAAATAAAGGACCAGCGCCAAGTAAAAAGGCTGCCAGAGGTTGAAACGTGACTCGAATTGTACCTTCGGCAAATTGACCGAACTGGCAGTACGTTCCGCAACAAGTTTGCGGTAACTCTCCACCTCCTTATTGAAGTCCGACGCGTCCCCCTGGTCGTACGAGTGCAACATCGACACCCAAGAGACAACGAGCGGATCAAGTCCGTCGCCCCCGACCATTCGATCGACCGTCGCGCGATCGACGGAAATCGCGTACGGCAGCCATTCCAACTGGTCCCCCTCCCCTCGCTCCGGTACGACCAACGGTGGTTGTGCCTGCATCAGGCTGCGGTGTAGCGACGGTATCTCGCGAATCTCCTGCATCAACCGCGACGCCAGCTCCATTCGTGATGCCTGCAACTCCTCGTCCGTGTCTCCTTGCGGCGTCATCGTCTCAAACGGGTACGGTTGAAACGCCCGCTGCAATACGAGCAAGTACCGGAGACGACGATCCAATTCCACCAGCTTAAGCTGAAAAGTGTCCATCTTGCCGAACGCATAACTCCTGTCCGCCTCGCGCGGCAGTTTCTGTATCTCCGCCTCAAACTCGCCAATCTTCGGTGATAGTTCCGCCAGCGAGTACCTGCCACCAAATCGTGGCTTGAGCCCGAACAGTTCCTGCACCTCGCGATTGTCAATCTTGATGACGCGATGCGAAGCGTACCCCTTTGCTTGGGAAATTGTGTCCAGCAGCCACTCAATCGCCGGGTGTTTTTTTGGTCGTCCCGCAAATAGCTTCTTGGTCTCTCCCTCATCCTTCGGCGGATCGACATAATAATCGCGGTTGGAGAGGATTCGCAAACTGACCCGCGCCAAGGAATCCATCGGCTTGGTCCGCCCTTCATGAACCACCGGCAACCGACCAAACGCTGCCAAGTCCATCCCCTCTTTCATTTCCGGCTTGGGCCTGACCTTCCCCCCCAACCAGATCACCATCAACAATAGCATTGCCAAGGGAAACACCCACCCAGTCCATCCCACTCCGGGCTCGTCCTTGGGCAACGCCGCATCACGACGGCCACGCCGTCGCCTCTTGCTCCCGCCACTGACCGCCTCTTCGTGTCCCGCCACGGATGTCGACGAACTGTCAGGTGCCAGCTTGCGGTTGAGAAATCGCACGAGGACCTGCATGAAATGGGCAAACAACCCGACCGAAACCAACATGCACGCCACATAAGGAATCATCCAACCCTGATTGGTCACGACCTGCAACGCAGAAAACTCCTTTCCGCTCGGCAACACCCCATAACTGGACTGATAAAACGTCTCCCCCGCATACCGCAGCGGATTGTTCATCCAAATCTTACGATCGCGGACGATCCCGCGCTCCGGATCGTCCAGCTTCACGTGCGATTCATAGGATTTCGCCATCTGCGTTCCCAGATAGTTCGTCGCTTCGACATCCAACAACGTCAGCGAATAATCCTTGTAGGTCCGCTTGAACCGCAGCGACACCTCGTACTCGCGGTCCCCCACCACCACGCGCTCCGGTACACTCCGATGCACCCCCGGCATCAACAGCTCGCCATCCCCTAACCACTGACTGAACAAATGTACACTATCCTTCTCCGAGCCCGCTTTGGGGTGGATGCGGATGTAGGCACTGGCGACGTCCTGCCCATCGCTACTGGCCCCGGTCGCCGCTGACAATTCCTCCGCCACCTGCTCCAACCCGCTCCCTGCCGTCGCTGGATTCGCCTTGCTCGATCCCGTCGCCGGTACTAACGTCGAATTTTTGTAGAAGTCGATCAACTGAAGATCGAATGGCAAGTTTTCAGCACTCAGTTCCTCCTCCCGCAGCAACCGTGACATGGGAACGGCAATAACGTGATCCGACGCGCTGTCCGAACGGTCGACAATCGCCAATTCCAACTCGCGCATGTCGCGTGCGAACCTTACCGATTGCCCTTCCTCAAACGTGATCATCTCTTCCACGGCCGTCTGTCCCACCAGCAACTCGCTGAACATCATCAGCATGATTCCGCCATGCGTGAGCACGATCCCGGCGCGCTTGTGAAAGACGAAATAGCAACCGATCAGGAGCACAACACCGGCAAACGTACCCTGTAACAACTGCCACAAAATGCGCATCGAGGAATCACCGAAAGGACTGTTGGCACCCCATACCATCAGTGCCGCCGACGCCACGGTCGACATGCCGACCAGTGTCCACGTGGCACGTTGCGCTGGAATCGACAGTGACGGACGCTTGGCCAACAGCCAACCGACCAGTCCCAACGTGACGATCGCTCCGGCGGAGAAACGAAACAGTTGCCAAATCGTCGCATACGGGACAATCGGTTCCCCCTGAAAACCATCGGGATTGCTGCCGGCCGCCACCACCAGGTAGGTAACACATACGCCCAACGCAATCACGGCGACACCGATCCATAACTGGGTACCACGTGCTTGCACCTTGAAACGGACCGTGTGCGCGGCCAGCAGGTTGACCGCCATCAACACGCCGATCGTCAGCCCTCCGGGAAACGGAATCGTCCCCGGAACCGTAGGTAAACCCGGGAAGAATGCCTCCGGGAAAAACACATTCAGGTCAATCCACGCAATCGGGCCCCGAAAGTACTGGCTCATTACCTCCCACATATTGAGTTCAGCCTGAGCCAACGTTCCGGCAAAGATCAGGATCACGGCCAGCGCGAACAACACCACGGTCAACTTCAGCGAAGCCATCGCCTGCAATGCCGCCCGCACGGGGGACACCGCACGCGTCCGTGTTTTTTCCCGAATAGCCGTTTCACCTAGAACCGTTGAAGACGACACCATATCGCTGGCCATATTGAACGCCTTATCGATGACCTCTAATGTGAGTTACTGAAAGGACATGGAGGAAACGAACCGTTTGAAGTTGTCACTTTCACGGGTCGCCAAATCGAGATCGCCTTTCAGCTTGATGAACCAGGTTGCTCCCGAGTGCGAAACAATTGCTCCATGGATGCTCTGCGGACTCGGTTCCGCAGCTGGATTATCCAAACGCACGTACGTTCCAATCACGGAGTTCTGCAGCGAGATCGGTTCCGTCGACGATTTCCACTGTTCGTCCGTCGCGTCGGCCAACCCAATCTGGCCGCGCCAGCGGTCGATGTTGCCGCGAAGATCGCCGCCGGCCGGTGTCACCGTTATCACGATTCGCTGTGAACCATCCACGACTTCCAGTGTCAACACTGACATGGTTATGTTAGTTGCCTTCCGCCATGGCTCCGGCATTTCATATACAAATGGCAGCTTCGCACCATCGCGCGGAGTCGTTGTCGTTGGCGCACCGGAAGACGGTGGGGCGACCGGTCCGATTGGAGGATGCCCGTCCGGCAAGGCACCACTGGCTGCCCCCGACATTCCACCCGCAAACGGCGGCCGCATCCCCTGATCGAAGACTCCCAGCAAGTCGACAAGCGTCGCCTCATCCCCAGAGAGATCAATGACCGTCGTCTCCCGTTTCAGGCCCTCCGCATCCAGCGGAGGCAAACTCATCTGGTTACGCCATCGATTGACATTCATCAACAGATATGCTGCGTAAGAATCGCCTCCGATGGCCAACCGCGTCACGGAAAGGTCCAGCGGCGGGCTGTGATCCCCCACGGCTATCGTCGCTTCACGCATGGAGGACGTGTTGGGCACATTGTTCCAAGCCTCCGGTAATGACCACGTCGGCACGGCGTCGGATCCCCCTTCGCCAAACTTCAACGATTCCACAAACTCGCGAAACTCACTCGCGTGCCCCTCCATCGCCCCAATCGGCCCAGTCACTTTGAAGAACCAGGCCGTCCCCTCATGCGGTACCACCGCCGCCAACATCCGATCGGTCGGCTCGGCCGGCACCGCGCTTGACGGCACCGCGTTTGACGACGACGTCAGCGAGCCGCCATCGGCGGCGTGCCGCGGCGCGTCGTAGACTCGGATCGGATCATCGTGACATCCGGTCACGCACACCATAGCCAGGCTTAAGACCGGCACA
>JAGQPD010000754.1 GCA_020426865.1 Planctomycetales bacterium | reverse complement strand
CATTAACAGCCGCCTGCACGGTGCTGTTGAATTGCAGTTCGGAAGTATTGGCTATTTTTGTGCCTTGCAGGTAGAACGTCGGAGTGCCAGTGCCGCCCAGAGCGGTGATATCATCCAGGTCCCGTTGGATGCGTTGCGTGATGACAGGGTCCACGACGTCGCTGTTGTACTGCGTGATATTCAGTCCCAAATCGCCGGCGTATTGCAGGAATTTGGCGGTTGGATCCGCCTCGTCGGCCCATTCGTCGTGCTTCTCATACAACAGGTCGACCATTTCATCGAATTTCCCTTGGCGTCCGGCGGCCTCGGCGACGTGAGCAGCTTCCATCGCATTCGGATGGACCGATTGCAGGGGGAAATGCCGTCGTACGACGAGCAGTTCACCGGCAAAGGTCTGTTCCATCGAGCGAATGATCGGATGATAGAACTCGCACACTGGACACTGGATGTCGAGATACTCGATCAACACAACGGGGGCAGTGGGGTCACCGGACAGATGATCATCGGCGGCAAGCACCAATCGGTTGTCAATGGAATTGTTGACGATCTCGTAGACGACGGAACTACCGAGAGCCTGCTGTGCCACGACGTCGCCCACCGATGTACCGGAGGGAGAGTTTTCGGCAATCTGGAATGTGTTGGCCGCTAGAACCTCGATGGTGACCGTCGCGACATTCGAGTCGGAATTGCCATCGTTAACTCGGTAGGTAAACGTGTCGGTCCCGGAAAAGTCGGTATCGGGCGTATATAGAAAAGCACCGGTACCGGTCAATGCCAACGTCCCGTGTGCCGGCGGCGTCACGATCGAAGCGGTTAATGAATTTCCCTCCGGGTCGGAGTCGTTCAATAATAACCCGGCAGCACCACTGAGCTGTAACTCGGTGTTGGCTGCCGTACTGTAGGCGTCATTTGCCGCCACTGGTGGATCGTTCACGGTAAGAATACTTAACGTCACTGCCGTTTCCGCCGACTCGTCTGTTCCATCGCTGGCTCGGTACGTGAACGTATCCGTTCCACTGTAGCCGGAATCCGGCTCATAGGTGAACGAACCATCGCTGGCCAGCACGAGTGTACCGTGTTGCACGTCCTGCACCAAAACGGCTGTCAACGGAGCCGTCGCGTCGACGTCGGAATCGTTGGTCAACACACCACCCGCCGCGTTGACCACAAGCACCGAACCTTCATCGAGATTGTAGCTGTTGGCCGCAGCCACTGGCGGATCGTTGACGGGACGCACGGTAATCGTGACCGTCACGACGTCAGACGTGGACAGGCCGTCGCTCACGCGGTAGGTGAACGTGTCTGTGCCATTGAATTCCGCCAGCGGAGTGTAGGTAAAAGAACCGTTGTTCATAAACGAGAAGGCACCGTTACTGGGAGTATCCAATACCGTGGCCGTAAGCGTGTCGCTATCGGCGTCTGTGTCGTTTGACAACACTCCGGTCGCCGCATTGACGCTTAGCAGTTGCTCTTCGTCAACTTCGTAGTTGTCAGCGATCGCGTTCGGCCGACTGTTTACCAGAATCGTGACAGTCGCCGGGTCGCTCAGGTTGTCGCCGTCGTTGATACGGTAGGTAAAGGTATCCGCTCCGTGAAAACCGGCGTCAGGATCATAGGTGAACGAACCATTGCTGTTAAGTACCAACGTTCCGTCGGTAACGTCGTCAACGACCGTTACGGCAAGACTGGTACTATCGGGATCGACATCGTTGAACAATACGCCCGTCGCCTGAGCAACATTCAACGTCCCGTTCACGGCAATCTCATAGAGATCGTCGTTGGCCGTGGGGGGCGTGCCGATCGTGGAGTTTACCGTTATCGTGACCGTCGTTTCGGCCGATTGTGCGACGCCGTCCGTTACACGAAACGTGAAGGTATCGGTACCGCTGAAGTTACTCTCGGGAAGATATACGAATGCACCATTGGATTCGACCGTAACGTCGCCGTGGGCCACGTCCTGGACGAGGACCGCAGTCAGCGTATCATTGACGTCCAGATCGCTGGCACCATTCAACACTCCGTCTGCCGCTACGACCGTGAGCGTAGTATTACGGTCTGTCGTGTACGACTTGGCAACCGCCATCGGCGCATCGTTTACGTTGGCAACCGTGATGGTTACGCTGACAACGGCCGAATCCGAAAAACCGTCGTCGGCCGAGTAGGTAAACGAGTCGGTACCGTTAAAGTTCGCATTCGGTGTGTAGGTAAAGGTGCCGCTATTGGAAAACGTCAGGGTTCCATTGGCGGGATCGCTTAGTTTCGTCGCTGTGAGTGGATCGTCGTCCGCATCGACATCATTGACCAATACTCCGTTGGCGGTGGTTACTACGAGCGTCGCATCTTCGTTGACATTGTAGCTGTCGGCAGCCGCCACCGGAATGGTATTTACGACAATCGTGACGGTCGCCACATTGCTCGTGTTGACACCATCACTGGGTTCATACGTGAAGGTGTCGGTTCCATGGAACTCCGTGTCGGGCACATAGACAAACGTGCCATTATTGTTGAGCGTGAGCGTTCCATTGGACGCATCCGATACCAACAAGGCCGTCAATGACGAACTGTCGGTATCGGTGTCGTTGGCCAGCACACCGTCGGTTTGATCGGTAATCAGGAAATCGCCTACATCCACGCGGTAGTTGTCGGCGACGGCGACGGGTACGGCACCCGTCGCGGCACTTACCGTAATTGTCACCGTCGCGGCCGCCGATGTACGTGTCGCATCGTTGGCCGTATACGTAAAAGTGACGGTTCCAGTAAAACCCGATGCTGGCGTGTAAGTAAACGAACCGTTGGGATTTAGCACCAACGAGCCACTATTGGGGGCCGTTGCCAATTGGGCAGTCAGCGTATCGCCGTCAGCATCGGTATCGTTGCGGAGCACACCGTCCGTCTGGTTGACGGTCAACACCGTACCTGTAGACGTTGAGTAAGCATCAGCGTTAGCAACCGGAGCTTGATTCGCGCCATTGTTGGGAACATCCGTGGCGCCATCGCGAATAGCCTGCGCGAGGTCGCTGTTGCCAGCCATCTCTTCGGCGCGAGCCACCATGCGACGCAATTGTGTCTGAACGGTTGGGCTCGATGCGAAGAACCACGTGATCGAGATAAAATCGGGCTGCAGACTCATTTCGCCGAAATTGTTGTTGGCGACCGTCTGCCCCCCCTGCACCACGATATTGCCGAACGTATCATTGCTTGTCGTAGCCCCGCTCGCAGACGTGGTGTCCTTGCCATCGATCAACGCGTGAGGCTGGATCTCCGCCAACTGATAGGTACCGGACGCCAATCCGGTGAACGAGTAGGCACCGGTATCCTCGGTCAGCATGGTAAGATCGACCGAACTGCCTGCCGTCGTTGTTCCGGTCAGACGAATCTGAGTACCAGGTACACCGACCTCTGTGCCGTCTTTGACTCCGTCGTCGTCGGTGTCGAGATAGACAAATCCTGACAATTGGTTGCTCGCCGAATTCGTGATGGCCACCGTAACTTCTGCAGTGTCCGTCAATCCCTCGGTATTACGTACGGTATACGTGAAGGTGTCGACCCCAACAAATCCACTCGTTGCCAGATAGTTGAGTACTCCGTTTCCAATCGATACGGTTCCATGTGTCCCCTGCGTAATGGCCGAGATCGTCAGCGTCGACGAATTGGTATCATCCGACACGTCGTTTGCCAATACATCGAATACGGCTGACGTGCCGTCGTTGGCGGCATTGAACAAGTCCGCGGCGGCGACTGGCGCCCCGGTCAATACCAAACGGGATTCGAGGTTTTCCGTCTGAAGTCGGTTGGCCCAGCGATGGAAGTGCCGCCGGAAAGGAAGACGTTTCTTCGACATGTACGACCGATCCCAATAGCTTGTTGTGAATCTTACAAAACGGCACCCCAGTTCCATCTTGCTTGTGTTCAACAGTCAAAGCAAGCAATTGGAGCCCAAATTGCCGACGCTACCAGGATTATTTTAACGGTCGTATGAGCAAATCAAGACATAATATTTCGCCACCGCCGGTGCCCCGTCTACCGCTTCTTGTTCTGGACCAGCTGAGTAAACACCATCAATACGCCGATCGCCGCCGCGACCGACTTGGCTCTTTCCCAAGTCGAAAGGCCGATTAGATCGTCCACGGTAACGACCCTGTCTGACGAATATCCTGCACTGGGCGCTCCCGCTGCATCGACGGCAATGCCGCCGTAATTCCCGGGTGGCGGCGGCAGATACGGCGAAACTCGGTCGGCCCGATAGTCCCTTCCGGCGATGGCCGGCGGTTTGTAATAGGGCGTCTCTTGATTATGGTCTATGACACGCGGCTGCGAGGATGCGACCGGCGGAACTCGGGAATAGCCGTTAACTGCCGACACATCCGACCAACCGCGGGCGTCACGCCGCTGTTCGGCGGGGGCGACCGGAACCGTTCTCTCCGACGCCGCCACCGTGTTGGTCAACTGCATTTGCTGTCGCACGCCAACCTGGTGGTCAGGATGGTTGGCTACCTGACTAATCGGGCCATCGGCAGCGGATCGGGGGGCTGGCATGAATGGCGGCGGCACCTCCTGTTCCGGCTTGCTGTTTTGGTGCGATTGGTCAGCGGCCAACTGCGAGGACGTCGCATCCTCGTCACCGCGCAGAGCAATGCTGATGGGATCGAGAAACCAGCGTACCCGGCCGATGTAACTGCCGGAGGTCTTGCCGCGGGCCGACCCGAACAGGACTCCCGCCAATTCACCATGATCGTTGAGTATCGGCCCACCCGAGTCGCCCTGCCTCGCGCCGGCCGACAATTCCACCATCTCAAATGGCAGACTTCCGTCTCCTGGGGAGACGTAGGTTGTACATCGTCCCGTCGCCGCACGGTACTTGCCCTGCTGTCCGTATCCGGCGATGGTCAATATATCGCCTGGCATCGGCGCTTGTTGCGCCAATGGAAGCGGTTCGATCTCTGGCTTATGAATCGCTAGTACCGCTAAGTCCCAATCATCATCGGTCTTCAAGACCTTGGCCGACGTCCGCAATCCGCCCGGAAAGACAACTTGGACTGGCCCCGTGGCATCTCGGACGACGTGCCAATTCGTCAGCACCAACCCTATGTCACCGAAATAGTCCACATAGGACCCCGATCCCAAAGCGGTCGCACCTTGTTCCGGCGCGATCACTCGAACAATCGCCGGATGCGGCGTTCCCCCGGATGGGTTCCACATCTGTGACATCATCGCCGGAACACCATCCCGCGCCATACCTGGAACCGCAAGGTATACGAGTATTCCGAGTGATAACACACCATGTGTCACCAAAAGTCGCTCCAATGCTTGACCTACTGTCCGTGCAAGGCTGTTTGTAGTTCGGTACATACGACTCC
>JAGQPD010000753.1 GCA_020426865.1 Planctomycetales bacterium | reverse complement strand
ATCGTCGCCAGGGCCGAGAGCAGGATCATCAACACCAACCCCAAGGTAAGCTCGGTCAACATATGGTCCGGGAAGAAATTAAAATGTCGCTCTTCGGGTTGTTTGAGCTTGTCTGCTGGGGACTCCAGCTCCGTGACACCGTGCATGCGAACAAACGCGATATGAATGGCCACCAGCACGATCAACGTGACGGGCAAGATCGCCGCGTGCAAGATATAAAATCGTGGCAGCGTCTGGTCATTGTATTCGCGGCCCGCCAGCAGCAGTTGCTTGAAGAATCCCCCCACCAAGGGGACAGTATCCAGAATATTGCCACCGACCGTGGCGCCCCAATAGCTGAGTTGTTCAAATACCAGGCTGTAGCCGGTAAAGCCCAGGCCGAGGCAAACCATCAGCAGCGACATGCCAATCACCCAATTCAACTCACGGGGACGGCGATAGGCTGCGGTAAAGTAAACCCGCATTTGATGGAGCACCACGGCCGCGATCATCATGGTTGCGGCCCATTTGTGTACACTGCGAAAGTACCACCCGAACGTGACGTCGTTGGTAATGTGGCGCACACTTTCGTAGGCGGTCGAGGCTGCGGGCTGATAGTATACCGCCAACATGATCCCCGTCACCACTTGCACGACAAACAGATAGGCCGGCGTGCCTCCCAAGGCGAACCACCATCGTTTCATATGGTTCGGCACCGGCTCGTTGGTCAATTCCCGCAACTGTGCGGCCGATACGGGAATGCGTTCACTCCACCAAGCGGTCAATCGTGACACGTGCTTCCCCCGATTCTAGACCAGTGCTCGCTGCCGCTCATGCTGCCCATCACGACTGTTGCCCCACACTTTGAGTCGGCATCTCGATATACAACGCCCCGTCAACAATCTGCAGCGCATACCGCGGCAAACGTTGGCCGCCAGCCTTGGGCGGACCACTGACAGGATTTCCGTCAGGATCGAATACCCCGTTGTGGCACGGACAAAAGTAGCGGTTGTTCTGCTGCTCCCAATGCACTCGGCAACCCAAATGTGGGCAAACACTTGAGAGGGCTAAGAATGATTCAGCCTGCACGTCCGTAGACTCGGTTGACGTGGCTGACTCGGCCTTCCGCGTGATCGTCACCCGAATGCCGCTCGGTGACTCAAAGGGGATCGATTCGCCCGGAGCAATCCCGTTGGCGTCGGCGACAAATAACCAGGTTCGATCGGCCGCCGATGAGTATAGATACCGACCAGCCATGGCAAAAAACGTCCCGTACCCGCCGATCATGCCCCCGGCCATGATCGCTGTCGACCCGGCCGCTAGCAAGCTACGGCGTTCCTGTGAAGGAGCGTCACCCGCCCCTCCGGCACCCGGGCCGCGTGTATTCCCTTCCGGCTCCAACACCATCTCCCCCTGCTGGACCAACAAACCAGTCTAACGCCAAAACCGCAAAAGTTTTCGGGCGACTACCAACGACTACCTGTTAAAATACTCCATACACAATTCGCGCCAATCCCAGCGTTAGCCGCCGTGCCGTTGGTTCGGTCAGCTTGTCACCTTCTGCTGGTTCGCGATTATACGGCGCTAAAAGCGGATGTCAAGGTACGGTTTTGAGGGAGTATTGATCGTGTTGTTTTCCCAAACGGTGGACTACGCCCTCCGCGCTGTCGTGTTCCTGGCCTCCCAAACGGAACACAGCAGCACCATCGATGCGATTTCCGAAACGACCGGTGTCCCCTCACCCTACTTGCGAAAGGTGCTGGCAAAACTCCGTGATGCCAAAATCCTTCGCACTCGCCGCGGCATTCATGGCGGCGTCGTGCTTGACAGAGAGCCCGATTCGCTTACCGTACTTGACATCGTCTCCGCCGTTGATCCCCTCGGCCGCATCGATTCCTGCCCCTTGGGTATCGAAGGGCATCTCCACTTGTGCCCCTTGCATGCACAGCTCAATGCTGCAATCGACGGCGTCGAGCGAATTCTCGCAGAACGCACGATTGCCGAACTGTTGGGCCTCCGCCGCTCGTCTCGCAAAACGTGTCGCTTCCCTTTCAACCCTCGCCCTTGACATGTCTTTTTGCAGAACTCCGCGCTAATTCCTCAGTGCTAGCGTTGCATGCCATGTAGTGACGCATATGCGCTACCACTTCGTGTGACCCCTGTCCGTTGTGGTGCAGCTAGGCAAGCTACAACGGTCCCCAGTTTTTTTCTTCACGTTCGTGCTTGCGATGTCGAACAAGCAAGCAGTGAAGGATTGCACGAAATGCTCCCGCAACGACCATAACACAAAGGACTGTAGACCATGTGTCGTTCTTGGCCCATATGCTTGTCCATTCTGCTCGTGGCACTCGGTGTTTCCACGCTTCGAGCCAATGAGGCAAGCCAGATTTCGTTCGCCGAAGCACTCGATGCTGCGGATCAATCGTCGACGTACCCGGGCCAGGACCGTTCGGTGGTCGAAACAGCGTTGACGTCCGACGTTCTCGCCCTAGCGCCTATCGCCGAGGGGACATTCATCGAAGACGCGGCAGTTCAACCTTGCCTCTGCAAGAGCTGTCAGACACCGGGCAACGCTTGCGGCGCCTGCAATTGTGGATGCCAAAAGAAGAAGCCGGCTCCCGCCAAACCCAACCCCTGTGCCACATCGCACAAGGGCGTATTCTACGCAAATGATTTCAGCTACCTGAGCGATCCCAAGTACAAGGGGTGTTGCTTTGGCGACGGCCTGAAGCTGATGCCGTTGGGCAATTGCGGCCAGCTGGGCACGCTGGATATTGGTGGCCAGTTGCGATTTCGCTACCATCACGAACGAGGGATGGGCCAGGAAACGGGACTGAATCGTTTTCAAGCAACCGACACCGATTTTCTGCTAACTCGTGCGCGACTCTACACGAACTGGAAAATGAATGACTGGCTGCGATTCTACTCGGAAGGGATCGTGGCCGAAGCGTCGGCAGAAGCACAGTACGTACCACGCGCCATCGACCGCAACTACGGTGACTTCCTTAATGCCTTCTTTGACGTAAAAATGACCGATGATTGGACGGTCCGCGTCGGGCGGTAGGAGTTGCTGTTTGGCAGCCAACGTCTGATTTCGCCGCTCGACTGGGCAAATACCCGGCGTACCTTTGAGGGTATTCGCACGACCGTGAAGGCGGGCGATTGGACAGCCGATGGCTTCTGGACTGCGTTTGTTCCGGTAAACCCGTCCGACCTCGATACTGCCGACTGGAAACAGCAATTCTACGGCGTGTATGCGACGTACGCGGGGTTGAAGAATGTGAATCTCGACACCTACTACATCGGTTACGACGATCGCCGAGCCGGCCCGAATGCCGACTTCTCGCTGCACACCTTGGGAGCTCGCTTGTGGGGCACGACCCAGAATGACTGGCTGTGGGAGGTCGAGGGCGGACCGCAGTTCGGTCGTCAAAGTGGCTTGGGACTGGACCACGATGCGGGCTTCTGCACGGTTGGCATGGGGCGCAAGCTTGCGGACATGCCTTGGTCGCCAACGTTGTGGTTCTACTACGATTATGCCTCCGGCAATCATGGAGCAGGGGACTTTAATCGATTCAACCATCTGTTCCCGTTGGCCCACAAGTATCTCGGCTTCATCGATGCCGTCCAACGTTCGAACATTCAATCCCCCAATGTGCTGCTGACGATGCAGCCCACCAAGAAACTCGGCTTGCTCTGCTGGTACTATCACTTCCAGGCAGATTCGGCCACCGATATCGTTCCCTCCGTCGGCGGCACTCCCACGCAAAACAACGTGAAGGACTTCGGCGATGAACTCGATATCCTTGCGACTATCAACCTCAATGCTCGCACGGAAGTCTGGATCGGCTGGTCACATCTGTGGCGCGGCGACAAGATCGTCGGCACGAACGATGCCGACTTCTTCTATTCGCAGTGGCAGTTGAATTTCTAGTGGGCCAACCACGACATGCTGAGTCGCATGAGACCAGACGACTATACGCACGAGGAATTGCGAGACATGGGTGTCGCCAGCGTCGGCACCCATGTGCGCATCCATCGATCGGTGCAACTGTTCAATTGCTCCCATATCCATTTCGGCGACAATACCCGCGTCGATTGTTTTTCCGTCATCAGCGCAGGAGAGGCTGGTGTCCATATCGGGAATTGCGTGCATCTGGCGGCCGGCGTCTATTTGTTCGGCAGCGGAGGCGGTATCACGCTGGAAGATTTTGTTGGCCTTTCGTCGCGAGTCAGCGTCTATACCGCATCAGACGACTATGTGGACGGCTTCATGACCAATCCCACGATTCCCGACGAGTTTCGTCGCGTGACTCGTGGCGATGTGTTACTGAAAAAGCATGTGATCGTCGGCGCGGGAAGTGTGATCTTGCCGGATGTTCAGCTTGGCGTCGGTGCGGCCATCGGGGCACTCACCTGCATTCGACAGAATATCGCCGACTTTGAAATCTGGGTTGGCGGGGGGATGGCGGCAAAATGGGCAGGTGTGCGAGACCGGTCACTGCTCGAACGTGAACCCGCCTGTCGCCATCAACTCCGGCGTGCCGGGCGACTCTCCGTCTAACCCGCACACTATCCGGAACCACATAGCACAGAATGGTGCGATTCCGCACAGGCTCGTCGCAGGCAACACGTGGCATGCGCGCCGAAAACCGCTCGTCCCGCTTTGGCACCAGAATTGCGAAAAGCACAGCCCAGCGCTACCCGGTGCGGTCCAGCGTTGGGTGCCCCGGCGTACGAGGTGGTGGGTAAAAGCGGAACGTTTGTCGACAAGAGCGGGAGAAATGTGTGGAAGCGCCAAGATACATAACAGTGGACGGCAACGAGGCAGCGGCGTGGATCGCACATCAGGTAAGCGAAGTGATCGCGATCTATCCGATCACACCTGCTTCGCCCATGGGAGAACTCGCGGACGCCTGGTCGGCGATTCGGCGTGAAAACATCTTTGGCACGGTGCCCCGTGTGATTGAGATGCAGAGCGAGGCGGGCGCTGCGGGGACGGTGCATGGGGCGTTGCAGGCAGGGGCGCTGACGACGACCTTCACGGCATCACAGGGATTGCTGCTGATGATCCCTAACATGTACAAGATCGCCGGTGAA
>JAGQPD010000029.1 GCA_020426865.1 Planctomycetales bacterium | reverse complement strand
CTCTGCCAATTGAGCTAAGGGGGCTGGTTACCGGGTCGCGATGGTGGGCGATCGGTAAAAGGTGCATCATACCAAAGCTGCCGCGATCGAAAAGCCCCCCGCCACGCCACTCGGAAACGTCGAGCTACGAGCTCGGTTGGAGCGTCAACGTGTGCTTGGTTGGCCCTGGCATCAGCGGCGAGGGATTGCCCTGGGCCCAGTCGTCAAATCCCGCTCGGTAATATGGCGAATAGGGATGCCCCGATTGCCCACCCGGCTGATGATACAACCCCTCCTCTTCGTGCCCCGGTGATACCACCATCCGCTCCGATGCCCCAAACGTCCTCCCTTGGACCCGCGGCATGTGTGCATCTCCAGGTAATGAAACCCGGGGCATGTCGAGCCACCCCGATACCATCGGCACGACGCGACTGATCGGATGCTGTACCTCGATCGTGTTGACCGACCCCCATGTCGCTTCCGCCAGGGAGCCCGTGGCCGTCAAGGTTGACTCGGTTCGCCGCGCCGCCTCCACCAACAACTCGTCCCATGATGCAAATCGTAACGGAAGCCAATGCGCCGGCCGCGACTCGATCAGCGACCACATCGTGTCTTCGTACGAAAGACTCAAAAACTGTTCGATGCCGGTCCGTGAAACCAACGCACCAACCGCGCTCGCCTTGCGCCACGAGACTTCGGTCCCAAACAATTGATCCATCACCTGCCAGCGAAATTCCCGCACAACTCGATATCCCACCGAATCGGCCGCGGCGTGACCATCCCATTTCTCCGCAGCCGCTGCAAACTCATCAGTCACCGTCCCCTTCGTTAATCCCAAAGTCTCGATCAACAACTGCTGCCATCGCTGCATCAAGATCGCACGATCATCGAGCTGAATTGCCAACATCGCCGGCTCATCGAATTTGTCCGCTGCCATCAAACACTGCGCGATCCGACTGGCGCGTGCCCCTTCGTCATATCGCCCGTCTCCGATCAACCGCAGCGCGTCGCCCCCGACGATCCGATTGTTCGCCGTCCAAATGCGGCCGTTGTCCGGATTGACGATGTGCGGGTATTCGCTCGAGTCCAAATAGCCATTCCACACTCCGTCGCCATTCGACCAATCCACGGGAATGATACTCGGCGCAGCAGTGCGTCGCGGCAGTCGACCGTAGATGGTCCAGCCAATATTCCCCTGATCATCGGCCACCACGAAATTAAGTTGCGGCCCGCCACACCGGTTGGCAATCTCCATCGCCGATTCAACCGTCGCCGCTGTTTCCAATGCCAACGCATTCATGTTGAATGCCTCCGCATCATGACCGACCCAACGATAGACGAACCGCCGCCCGTCGCGCACGTCAACGACCGGTCCCCAGATCGACCACTCGTACTCGATCTGCTTCACCGTGCCACCGGCGATCGGCACTTGCTCCACAATCCGTTCCAGTGTCTGCCGTCCGTCAGCTGTTTCATATTCCATTGAATCGGGTGTAGGTTGATTTAGCTCGATGATCTCGCCAAAATCGCCGCTACTGTTGGTCAACCCCCAGGCAATCGATCCGTTACTCCCTTCCACCAATGCACAGACTCCCGGCAACGTTACGCCGACCAATCGCCGTGTTGTCCCGTCGATCTCCGGAGTGTGAATCACCGCGCGATACCATGTTGCCGGGACCGACAGCCCCAAGTGCATGTCCGATGCCAACAACGCGCGACCATCCTTGCCCAACTCGGACGCGACCGCCCAGTTGTTGCTCCCAGCCCGCAATTCGGGAGACCGCCACCCGGCAAGAAATGCGTCTGGACGCGGCCGGTCGACCGGGACCGATGCCGCCTGGTCCGCCGCCGGTTCGTCCCGCAAACTAAATACGTCGGCCGGCGGAACTTCTGGTGGCTTTAGCGTTGACCCGTCGAGGGCCGAGTCCCACTGACAGCCAACATGCACTAAAAACTGAAAGACCTCTTCGGGCACTCGTTCGTGCAACAGCCCAAAACCCAATTCGTCAGTTACATGGGGACGCTGCAGATCGCACAACATCGACATCACGACGAACAACGAATCCTCATTCTGCCAGGTTGATGGCCGAGTCCGCAGAGCGAGATATTCAAACGGCGGCGCGCCGAGCTGTTCGATACCAGCGTTGACGCCGGTCGAGTAAGCGGTCAGGATCCGTTGGTGATCGTCTGGCATATTTTGGAGGACGCGTTTCGCGGTTGCCCGAAATCGATGTCGACGCATCTGTGCGTCGGTATCGAGTGCTGCTTCACCAAACAGTTCACACAACCGCCCCGACGAAACTCGCCGCAATAGATCCATCTGGAAGAAGCGGTCCTGAGCATGCAGAAAACCCAAGGCAAATGCCGCGTCTGCGCGTGAAGTTGCCGTGATCGTCGGAACGCCCATGTCGTCACGCGCGACGGTCACCAAATCATGAATTCCGCCGACGTGCACCGTACCGTCGAGCAATGCGAGGCTACCGCGGATGCGAAGATGCACCCAGGTTGCCACAGCTGTTAGAAGTAATATCGCGACTAACCCACCGCGTATTAGTAGCGTACGCCATTTCCAACGTCGGTACCACGGTCGATTGTCGGTGCTATTCATGTTACCAAAGGGTCTTTGGCTTCTGTGCGAATCCGCTGTCACCTACTCTTCCCTTTCATCGGAAGTGGGCATCCCCAGTTGTCGCATCTTTCGATACAGATTCGAGCGATGCAGTCCCAATTGCCGGGCGGCTTCCGACATGTTCCCACGCGCGCGGGCGACGTGCGCCTGAATATACTGCATCTGAAATCGTTGTGTGGCCTCTGCCAGTGGCTCATTGAGCAACTCCAACGGATTGTCTGGTTCATGTTGTACGAATGGTAGATCGCCGGCATCGATTTCGTCGGTGGTGGCCAGGTATGCGAGGCGTTCCATCATATTACGGATTTCCCGCACGTTGCCCGGCCAGGCATGCTGCTGCAGTTTTTTCTTGGCTGCGGCAGTCAACGTAAACGCCGCACGGTGTGCCTTCGCACAATATTGATGGAGAAAGAACTCAGCCAACGGCAACACATCTTCCGGGCGGTCGCGCAGCGGCGGCATGTCGAGTGTGACAACATTTAGGCGAAAGAACAAGTCTTCGCGAAAACGCCGATCCCGTACCATTGCCGCCAGGTCCTGGTTCGTGGCTGCCAGGACTCGCGTGTCTACGGGAATCGGCGTTGCGCCACCGATGCGGACGACGATTTTTTCCTCGAGCACTCGCAGGAGTTTCGCTTGACCACTGAGCGGCATATCGCCAATCTCATCCAGAAATAACGTGCCGCCGCTGGCCAATTCGAATTTGCCACGACGCATTTCGCGGGCGTCGGTAAAGGCCCCCTGTTCGTGGCCGAACAGCTCGCTTTCCAACAGGGTTTCCGTGAGTGCCGCGCAGTTCACCGCGATAAACGGTTCGTGCCGTCTGGGGCTTAACAAATGAACTCGCCGTCCCGCGACCTCTTTACCGGTTCCGTTTTCACCCAGAATCAATACCGCCAGATCTGTGGCGGCGACGCGCTCGATCCGCTCCCGCAGTTCCTGGATCGGAACGCTCTGGCCAATCATCTGCACATGCTGCGCTGCTTCGTCGGCGATCTGTCGTCGGCTTTCCAGCAGTTTCGAATACTGTTGCGTGTTGGCCAGGGCCCCGGCCGCGTGGACAGCCAATTCCTCAAGGCCTTGCTGGTCGGCATCGGTAAAATTGCCGTGTCGTTTGTTGATCAGTTCGAACGCCCCTAGCATTTTTCCCTTGTGGTCCCGCAACGGGACGCAAAGGAGCGTTTGGGTCTGAAAATTCAGTTGCTTGTCGACCTCGCGGTAAATCTCTGTTTCATCGGGCCCCCGGTCGACCCGGCGTGACGTCCCGGACTGCAAAACCTGTCCCACGATCCCTTTGTCTTCCGGGAACCGCAATTCCTGCGATTCGACTCCCAAAGCAGGACGACCGACGACGGTCCGTGTGCGCCGGTCCCACAGGAAAATGGTTGCTCGCTCGGACGCGAACAGGTCGATCGCCGTCTCGGCCATTTCGCGCAACAACAGTTCCATGTCCAGGTTCTGATTCCAGCTGGCGACGATCTGCAAGATCGCTTCCGCTCGCTGGCAGCGCTCCTCCCGAGTGACACGGTCCTGGATAGCCTGGCGGGCTAGAGAAAGATAGGCAGCGATCGATTCCAACAAATGGCGACGGTCAGGGTTAACGGTGTCGTCGACGAATTGGACCGCCACGACGTCGGATTCGCGTGACTGGCCGGCGAGCGTCGTCGCCCACCACGCTCCGAAGTGACGCACGGTCTGGCTATCGAGCGCGTCGGCCAAAAGCGGTTGGTCGCAACGTGCGGCCGATCCGACGTTGACGATCCACTTCCACTGTCCGGAGGCCGCCCGTGCCATCCCAATGTGGCTGGCCGGCAACTCTGCCAGGAGCGCCGTGATCGCCAGACCAGCAAAGTCGTTCCAGTCGGTCGCCGTTGCCCATGAGGGCAACATCCGCACGGCCAACCGTTCAAGCGCCGGGTGCAGCGCCAGTGTTGGCGGATCGAATTGTGACGTGGAAATCGGCATACGACTTGCGATTCTGATGCGATTCTGGTGCGGTTCTGGGACTCGCACCTACCCTGGTATTAATCACGAAAAGGAGTTCAAATAATAGGCGAATTCCAACCTGCTGACAAACAGTTCGCCGATTGTGGTGAGCTGTGCCAATCAGAGAACGAAGGAGCATCGAGTCGCATGGGTATGTTCGAGGGTAAAAAAGGTCTGGTGTTGGGTGTGGCGAACGATCGTTCGATTGCCTGGGCAATCGCGCGCCAAATCATGGAGGAGGGGGGGATTTGTGGGTTTACGCATCTGCCCGACCGCCCGGACGACGACAAACAAAAGAACCGGCGCCGGGTCTCGAAATGTACCGACGAATACCCCAATAGCACTAAGTTCCTCGTCCCGCTCGATGTTCAGAACGACGAACAAATTGCCGACGTGATGAAGCTGGCACACAGCGAATTGGGCTCGATCGACTTCCTGCTCCATTCGATCGCCTTCGCCGACCGCAACGATCTGACTCGCGATACGATCGAAACGAGCCGCGAAGGATTCAAGATGGCGATGGAAATCAGTGCCTACAGTTTGATCGCTGTGGCCAATGCCGCGAAGGGTTACCTCAGCCCCAAGGCATCGATCGCCACGATGACCTACTTTGGTGGCGAGAAATGCGTGCCCGGATACAACGTGATGGGGATCTGCAAAGCAGCATTGGAAGCCGTCGTGCGATATCTGGCCTATGACTTGGGACCGAAAGGTGTCCGCGTCAATGCACTGAGTGCCGGTCCGCTCAAGACCTTGGCCGGCTCCGCGGCCGGTGTCGGTGAAATGCTACACTTGTACGAACACATGGCGCCGCTTGGACGGAACGTCACGCACGATGAGGTCGGCCGCGTCGGTGCGTTCTTGTTGTCCGACATGTCGGATGGAATTACCGCCGAGGTCTTGCACGTTGACGGCGGGTACAATGCCATGGGGTCTCCGGGCCGACTTATTGATGCCATGCAGGCGCAGAAATAGCCGTGCGTGAAGGTGTGTACGCGTCACAGCTGCCGCAGCAGATTGCCGTTGCGGTGGTCGAGTTCCAGGATCATTTTCTGATGGGACAGCGGACGCCAGGGAGTGACCTCGCAGGTTGGTGGGAGTTTCCTGGCGGCAAGGTCCACGATGGTGAAGATCCAGCCGTGGCTGCCGTGCGCGAATGTCGTGAAGAGACCGGGATCGATGTCTCCGTGGAGTGCTTACTGCTGGCAAAGGAACATGCGTATCCGCACAAGCGAGTGTCGTTGCAGTTTTATCGGTGCGCGCTATCGGTTTGGCCTATCGACAATCCACCGCCGCTGCCCAATCCGCCATTTGTCTGGATTCCTCGGACCGAATTGAGGAATCTCGACGTTCTTGCAGGAAGCCAAGTGGTCGTCGACAGAATTGTGAATTCAAACGACTGATCGCAAGACATATGCCGGCACCGCTAGCAAAAGAATTCGGTGAATTTGCGAAAACTGGGCGGTTTCGGTGTAGGTGATTTGTAGATTTTGGATTACGCTCTGCAAATCTTACATCGCCCGCAACGGGAAGGAGGAGAATCGGCCAACAGTCCGCGAACCGTTTTTGCGACGAACTCGCTTGTGAGAACTGTTTTGTTGGCCGGGAGATCAAGTCGATCGGTAAGGAAGGAACGGTTGGCTTGGCATTTGCTTAGAGCGTTGCTCACCAGCATGCCGTGGATGTGGCGTGATGTGAGAATGACAGGCACATGGAAGTGCTCGTCGAAAAACAGACCCTGATTTCGAACGAGGTGGAGCATGGAAGCTCGATTGGCTCAGGCTGCGCTACTCTGCGCGCTGTTCTTTTCTTTAGGCGCGGATTATCGCACGACCAACTTCGTAGTGACGGCACCGTCGCCGCAACTGGCCAAAGAGGTCGGCGACTTGGCGGAGGTGTATCGCTCGCAGTTGGCCGTACAATGGTTGGGGCAGGAGTTGCCACAATGGCCACAACCCTGTCCGGTTCGCATTACGCACGTGGGACCGAATGTCGGTGCCGGCGGCGCGACGAGCTTCATGTTTGACCGGGGGCGTCCCTTTGGATGGGAGATGTCGATTCAGGGATCGCGCGAGCGGATCCTCGATTCGGTGTTGCCGCACGAAGTGAATCATACGATCTTTGCCACGCATTTCGGTGGCCCCTTGCCTCGTTGGGCGGACGAAGGTGCCTGCACGACGGTGGAAGATGCCAGCGAACGGCGCAAACAAGACCAGCTACTGTATCAATTCCTAACGACGGGCAAAGGAATTGCCTTCAACAAGATGTTCGCCATGAAAGAGTATCCACCGGAGGTGCTGCCGCTGTATGCCCAAGGATACTCGCTGACTCGTTATCTATTGCAGCAGGGAGGGCATCAACGCTTCGTGCAATTTGTCGGCTATGGCATGCAATCGAACAATTGGGACGCGGCGATCTCGCAGTACTATGGCTATCGTGACCTGTCCGAGCTGCAGGTCACGTGGCTGGAGTGGGTTCGTGGTGGCAGTCAAGCCGTTCCGCAGCGAAACATCGAGTTGGCTCAACAGGGCGCTGTCGAAAGCGTCCGGCGCGGCGCCGTGCGGCTGGCGAGTGCGGCCGAGCCGCTGGCAGGTCGCGATGCAAGTCGTCAAGCGCCAGCAACTTCCGCGAGCGGCGGCAGTTGGTATGCCAAGCAGCGGAATGCACCGCAGCAGGTTGCAGACACCGATCGAGAGATCGTCGACGCCAAGCCCACATCACCGAACGTATACTTTCCTGTCCCTCCAATCCGAGATCGGCCGGCCGAAAATCTAGCCGCATCGGCTCGTGTGGCCACATCCACCTCACGTCCTCAGCCGCCACAGCAGATGCAGACGACGGTGCTGCAATGGAGTTCGCCGCGTCCGGCTGCCACTAATTGGGTGCAGCCTCGCAAAGAAATACTGCCCGAGACAAACGGCCGCAACGATTCGCGTCGCGATACGTTGCCGCTGTCGGAGGGCGGTAGGGTGTGGCGTTAATTGGCGAAGAAGAACCGCGTCAGGTGAAAGAAAACTGGCGCGGCGAAGCAAATCGAATCGATGCGATCCATCACGCCCGCGTGACCGACCACGAGTGTGCCGTAGTCGGTGACATTGCGGTCCCGTTTGACCGCTGACATGGTCATCGACCCGGCGAAGCCCGTGATGGCAATAACTAGTGCCATGAGTGTGGCTTGCCAGGGACGGAAAGGGGTAACCCACCATAGCGCCGTGCCAATGAGCATGGTTCCCAAGATGCCGCCCAGCAGTCCCTCCCATGTCTTGCTCCGACTGATTGCCGGAGCAATCGGGTGCTTGCCGAGAAAATGTCCGCAAGCATAGTGTGAGATCTCGCTGATCTGTACGACCAGGACGAAAAAGAACAAGACGCCCGCGCGACCGCCTTGCCACGGTTGACCCGCGGAGTCGACCAGTTCCAGGTTGAGCAACGCTGGTGCGTGGCTGAGCGCGAATACGCAGATCATCAAGCCGGCCTGGATCTTGGCGACGCGTTCGAGGAACCGTTTGTAGTCGCCCGCGAATGCGACTCGAGCGGGAACGAACAGGAAGGCATAGATCGGGATCAGGTTACTGAACGTGCGATAGATTTCGAATTGGATCGTGGTGCCAATCAACTGGTATTTTGTCCAACCCAAGCCGACCAGCAGGTATTGTAATGGCGTAAAGATGAAAAAGACCCAAAACAATGCGCGGTGGTCTCCCAATCGGGTGGGGGTGACGGTGATGAATTCGCGAAGGGCCCAAAACGACGCCGCAAAGAACAGGATCACGATCGGAACGCGTCCCATCAAAAACGTCACCCCCAAAACTGCGTAAATCAACCACCATGCGCGGACTCGATACGTAAACGCGCGGGCCAAAGCCGGATTGATCACCGTGTCGGGTTGACGCTGAACGATTAGCCCCACACCGTAAGCAGCTGCCAGCAATACGAGCAATACGATCAACAGCCAAATGTCAGCCCAGTCCAGCAGCGTGATGGCTCGCACTTGGGCGAGCAAACCAAGTGCGCTGAGTTCCATGCTGACGTGAGGGAGATTGTGGAGCATGCTTTGAGTTCTAC
>JAGQPD010000752.1 GCA_020426865.1 Planctomycetales bacterium | reverse complement strand
TCTGCGGCCACACATATTACGCGACCGGGAAGCATGTCTTGACGCGCGGGAGGGAGCCAAGTTCCTTCCAGCCAATCCCAGATCCAAGCCCGCATCTTCGGCTTCAGTTTTGGTTTTCGACTGGACTTGGTTTCGTCGCCGCACAACCAGTCACGGGCTTTCAAGAAAGGCACGCTGCAAAGCTCCCGCCGATGCGGTTGATAGTCCGCAGGGGGCTGGGCGTCGTTTTCGATTTCGAGCCAAAAAACCTGCAGGTCACGTTCCTCGCCGCTACGAATGAATCGGCTGATGTCCAGATCGGCTCCCGTCAGATCCGGAGTCGTATCGAACAATTCGTCAAACTCATTTCGCAGCAGCAAGTGAGCCGGCGAATACGGATAGAGGCTCGCACGGCCTTCGTTCGAGAGCCCTTGCTCGAATTCTTCGATAGCTTTGATGCTCACATCGCTCAGCGACTGAACTGCGTTCCAGGCGGCTTCGAGTTCCTCCGCCGAATAGGGCGCACAACTCTTTTCATCGTGACCGCGATCCACCACAATGACCTGTCCGCTGCCGCCATATCGTGCGCAACGGCCAAAGCGTTGAACCAGGCTGGGCCAGGGCGCCAATTCTGTGACGAGACATGTGGCCGAGATATCGACGCCGGCTTCCACGACTTGGGTCGCTACGATGATCCGATTGACGCCGCGATCGCAAGCCTCGCGCGTCAAGAATCGCTTACGCCATAATTCCCGTTCCGCAGGACGAAAACGGCTATGAACCAACTCGATCCCGTCGCGTCGCCCATGTTTGACGAGCGCATCGTACGTCACGACGGCTCGATCAACTGTGTTGCATACGACCAAGGTGATACGTCCGTACTCGCCGTCGATCGCGTTCTCGTGTGCCTGCAAGATGCGCGCGGCAAAGTCGTTCGCTTTCTTGATGTCGATGGACTGCGTCGAACACTCCTTTGTGATCTCCCACACGCCGCCATGGCGACCTGCCGGCGGGATCGTACAAATGTTTTCAGTCCAATTGACGTGACACGGCTCCGTATCAACGCTTTTGAGCCAATCCGGTTGCAACGTGGCACTCATCCACCAGGTGAAACATGGTTTGAGAGCATGTCGGGCGTCGGAATCCCTGAACGCCTGCAGTTGGGCGGAAGTCGCCAAGCCCACGTCCATCAATTGAACTTCGTCCATGATCCACAAGGCATCATGATTGAGGAGCCCGTAATCGATCGGCCACCGCGCTCGCGCGGCGGCGTAACCGCGGTTGAGTGCCCGCGAGAGCAGCATATCTTGCGTGCCAACCAGAATGGCAGGATTTTCCGGTTCGTGATGCCAATCGACTTGGTCCACGCCGCCCATGAGCATGTTGACCGATGCCATGGAATCAAAACCAGCGCTCTTCAAGATGCTGCGGGCCTCGTCGAACGTTTGTTCGACCAACGTACGCATGGGCAAGCACCATATCAAACGACGGGGCCAGCGTTCGTCGCAGCGTTCCAGTCGATGATACGCCCACGCTAACAGCACGCCGAGGGTCTTGCCCAAACCGGTTGGAATTCGAACCAAACGGTTGCGACAGCAATCGCTGGCTGCCAATTCCAATTGCCAGGGATGCGGAATACGCAGGGGCTGGTCGCGTTTTCCTGTGACCGATTCGAACCATTGACAGAAGTTTTTCATGAGATGCCGGTTGTCCTTCGGAAAAAATCGTCAATAGCCATCCGTCGCCCGAGTTTCGCGGCCAAATGGTGTCGTCACTGGCAGCGAATTGTCCTCAAGACGCCCGCCATATGCAAAGTAATGTCATTTACGTATATCAAAGCGATACTGTCAATAACCTGTGCGATTGTCGTATGTGCTCTTCAGTGCGCAGTTCCGTCGCACCCGCGGATGCCCAAAGAATTCGCCGCATCGTAGATGTTCTTTGATGTTCGGTGACGAATCTGGCAGCAAGACCATGTATTGTCAGCCGCTCGTTGTGCAAAGTCTGAATCGTTGGAATGCGGCCCGCGACGACAGATCTTGTTCCTTCCCC
>JAGQPD010000751.1 GCA_020426865.1 Planctomycetales bacterium | reverse complement strand
GAATTGACCCATTTTTGAAGATTCGTACCCCAATTCGCATGATAGCTCACCCACTTAACCATTCCCCGAATTATTAAGAACTCGTTACGGTAATGGGTTCAGTGGATTTGCCACGCTCCGTCCGCCAGGCAAATCAAGAAAAAGCGGTTAAGCAGGGCCTTACGTCCAGGTGCAACGTTGCCGACAGATTCAGGCCCGCACGACTTTCCAAGCGCCGCACAGCAATTGTGCTACTGTTTTCTCGCTGTTGCCTGAGGCTGTCGCAGAACGTCCGAAGGAGTGGGGACGTTAACGACCATGAAACCGTCGCCATCCAATCCCCATGACTGTTGAAGAAACGAGGACCGCGGGGTAACGCGGATCTGGGCATCCTGCACTACCTCCGCGGCCCGCGCCGCGGGAATGATGAAAGTGTGACTACAGAGTCCTCGTGCGTCATCAAAACGGCGAACGATTCTTAGCGGCACGAACTGATTGCCAATGGTAACGTCCACACGTAGTGGTTCGCAGGGTTTGCCGACTGTCAACTGGCTGACGGTCATGACGAAATCGCCCGACGCGCTGTCGACGTGTGACACGACATCGAGATTAACATTATCGGCAACAGCAACCGTACCCGTGAACTCCATTGGCTCTACCAATCCAAGTTCAACGAATTGCTTTTGCAGTGTTGCTTCAGGAAGTTGCGGGGCGTACCAAGCGCGCACTTCTGCTCGTTGAGCGTTCTTCGGCCAGGTCCTCGCCAGGCAACGTTGAGCGGGAACGGCCGCCGACGAATCGAAGTTCGGATCCCAGAAATAACGAGTCGCATGGGCCGTCAAGTCGCTACTGACCGGCGTGATCTCAACCCAGAGGGCTGCCGGCCATTGTACGTATTGGTCGCGTAGGTCCTGCCATGATACGACGAATTCGATGTCATCCTCGGCCTCACCGTCTACGTGGACGGGACGATGTACGAAACAGGTAGGATTCATTCCACCGTCGGCACGAGTTCGACGCACTTCCAAGAACTGCGACAAGGGACGTCGAAATGATGGTACGACCAGGAACCCTGAATCCGTTTGATACTGCAGCGCTACCGTCTCTCCGCCACGCATTACAATTTGCTGTTCGGAGTCGGCCACACGGACGGTACAATTCACGCAGCCGGCGGTCGGTTCAACGGGCAACTTTAGCCAATCGCCAAAACGAACGGTCTCCGACTCGCCCCTATTTGCATCATCGCTGCTCGGCTCGTTGCCCGTCGTTAGATGAAAGACCATACTGCGACTTGCGGCTTGCAGGGCTGCCACCATCGCAGCCACCGAGCTGTCATCAAACACGCCACCCCCCGAAACGGTCGCGACCTGTTGGATCGCCTGCATATCGCTGGAATTCGGTTTTCCTACGAGCAGGAAATAGACAGGGATGTCTTGTTGCTTTAATTCACGCAGATATTGATCCCAACTCACCTCGTCTTGATCCTGCAGTTCATTGGCGTCGTCGTGAAATTGCCCCCCATCGGTCACCAGAATGACTGACTCGGCGCCGCCGGCCCCGTCCGTGGCCAATTCGTTCAAGGCTGCGACGGTCGCACCATAGTGAGGCGACTGGCCGTATCCCGACACTCCGGTAATCGCCTGGTTCAGCCGCTGCAAACTCAACTCAGTAAACGGCCCCAACGGCATAACGTTTTCGATGTCGTTTGTCGGACGGATCCCTGCCGGGATCTTACCGGCATACATCGATTGAACCTTTACGTCACCCGACAGCTGGCCGAATCCTAACCGGTGCCCGTAAACGGTCATCCCACACCGAAGTGTCCCTTCTTCCAACATGGCGAGCAACAACTCGTTGACGGCTTCTTTTGCTACATCCATGTTGCTCCGCGACGGCTCAGCTGCATTGGGATGACTCATGCTATTTGACCCATCGAGTACGAAAACGATATTGCCGAAGCTGGTGTGGTCTGCCACGACGGTAACGCGTGACGAGGACGCATCAACCGTTGTCACATCCGTTTCAATTGCGTTACCATCGTGGCACATCAACGACTGCAGATACTCGAAGCCGCGAAATGCGAGGACAACGTCGAGGGAGTTGGCGAGATCCGCATCGACGTTGCCCGCCAGGCGCAACGATCCCTCCCTTTCGCTCATCGGCCACACGTTCAACGCATCCGGGCCAGCTCCGTCCCGCGTCAAGCGCAGCGTATCTTGTAGTGCTTCGTTGCCACGCAGCAGTATCGACGCGAATCCTCTTTCGTTTTCGGCCAGCCCATCCTGCGGATTGTCCGCGGATTGTCCACTGACCCGCACATGCACATCGAGCTGCTCGGCATCGCTACGCGTCATTCCTGGCGATTCGGGATGCAGTGTCAACCAACCTTCGACAAGCTCCTGTCGTCGATCAATCTCGCGGATTCGATCTCGCAAATCGAAAAGCGGCAGCATGCTGTTGGCCGCGGTCACATAGTCTTTTGCGGCCAGGACGAAGAAGGGGACGGTCGTGCCGGGTGATGGTCCCCATTGGTCCTGCATCGCCCGAGAAGCTTGCCACAACAACAATTGCTGCAATTCGAATCGACGATAGAGTTCCAAGGGATGGCTCCACAAGGCATCGGCCGCAACCGTGCTAACCGCACGGCATCGCGTGGCTGCTCGAGCGAAGCTTGACCGGGCTACATCTACATCGCTAGCAGCCAGCGCATCGGTAAGGTCGGGGGGAATGCGAAGGGTCCGGCGCAGGCCAGCAGCGTCTTGTTCCAATGTACGCAGCGGATGCCCGGATGTCGATTTTTCATCTCCATACGACACTTCACTGTCGGCGATGGACAATGTCATCAATTGGGAAGGAGCCGTTGCTTGCGATATCCACCATCCGGCAAACGCACCTGCGATCGTCTGACGTCCTTCGGCGTTCAGTGCATCCGTCACCCCGCCATCCACCGCGGGCGATGGACTGATGCCCGGCCGACGCTGATGATATCGAGTCCCATCCGCCGTGCAGTACGCTGCGTGGATCTCCGTCGTGCCTTGCTGCCACTTCGAAACCAATTGCCCACGAGCCGACGCGGAAAGTACTGGGTATTGCAGTAGCAGCTCGATCTGTCGCAGAATCGCCGGCGACAATTCGTCGGCCAACATCGCTTCGATCAATTTTTCCATGCTCGCCTGCAAGTTGTGCCAAGATCCTGCCACGTTGGAGTCGTGTGACTTCAGGTTATCGACGAGCACTTCGATACGCTGCCACACCTGTTCTTGTTGCACATGTCCTACGGATGCGACATCGAGAAGATGCGTCAGTTGTGCGGCGTTTTGCTGAGTTGGCATCACGGCATTTTGATAGAAGACATATGCCGAATCGGCATATTGCAGCGAAGAATCCTGAGCGGCGTATAGCTGATGGGGACTGGCAAACCACTGGATATAATGCGGTAGTTCGGCAGCAATTTCGTCGCGCAACCGATAGGCTTCGGCGATACGTTGCAATTGCCGCTCTACGGATTCATACGTCGCTTGCGCATCACGACAACGGCTCGTTACGGCTTCCACGCCTACATCCGGTCCGGCGATCAGCAGATCCTGCGCGGCTCGCAATTGACCGTCCGCTCGCTCAACCAACGCACGGATCCAAAACTGAGCACGTTCGTCGCCCACCAACTTATCGGCCGTTGTTCCTGCTGGCAGGACCCGACGCCCCACAGCGTTGCGTGTTTCAAGAATTTGCCGGACGACAGAAGGATTCGACCACCGCTGCGGCACTCGATAGCGCGCTAACAACTCAAGGAAGTAGCTTTCCTCCCACACTCCCCCTCGCAGATTGCTCTTGACCTCGTCTGAAATCTGAGAAAGAGCGTCGACCGTCGTCCCTTCAGCCGATTTGAGAATCGTATCGTGAACCATGGAGTTGGTGTGCAAGTCGATCGAGCCCATGAGAATTGCCGTCGAACAGTCGTGCAACGGAGGGCAAGGAATCACAAGCGCGTTTTCGCTGATGTCTTTCCACCGCTGTACAAGCGAGCCTGCGAGCGACTCGTGCACCACCGATTTTTGTAGCATCTCGGATGTCGTGACTTCCCAGGCCTCCAATTCCCGTTGCAGCTCTGCTTGATACGCTTCTCCCGCTCGCGACAACAACTCAGATCGCACGAGCGACTGTTGCAGCGCGGCATAGCGTCGCGGTTCCAGTCGGAGCAGATCGGATTTTTCCGACAATGTCTGCAACTGATGCCATTTGGCTTCGATTGCGTGCGGGCTCAGTGCGTACGTCGCCGCTCCGGCTTTGGCAAGCCGTGCGCGCTGAAGAGTTGCAACGGCGCGGGGGTTTAGGGCCGCCACAAGCGGCATATTATTGTTCTGGCCGCATGATGACACCGTCTGTGTCGCGGCGCGGTTCGACACCGACCAGTGACTCACTTGATCTGCTACGTATTGCCGCAGTTCGCGGCTCGATACGTGGTGGTCACCATTTCCGCCCACCTCCACCTCATCTGCCGCCCCCGCTATTCCCAGCTGCAAAAAATGAGCGAATACTGACTGACACAATTGAGGAGATGACCAGGCAACCTCTCCGGATGACGCGGCGCACAGTACGGCCAGCTGGGTATTGCTGTGAGCGTCAATCAGTGTCGTGAGACGCTCCGAGAATGTGTTGCAAATCTCGCCACATCTCCAATCCACTCCGACCCGATTTGTATCAAAAATGACGAATGTTGGACGATTGGCTGTTACTTGATTTCCAGAAATCGTATCGAGCAACGACGCGACGGGTAACCAGGTCGATTCCTCATGGGCGTGCCCCGAGACCGGAATCAGACAAGGCGTTCCATTGGCATCGACCCCCGTGTGCATCCCGACGTAGATCATTACCGCATGGGGATTGTCCCCAGCGACTTTCGTCAGCACGTCGCGCAGTTGATCGAGTCCGGATTGGACGTTGCCATCCCAGCGAACGTGATACAGGTCGATGTTTTGTCGGTCCAACTCGGCAAACCCCTGTACGTCCTCACGAATCCATTGGAGCGGCGGCAGCGGCGCACGGTACGACTCCGACGTAATGACAATCACCGGCGTTCGCCTTGGTGTCTGCAGTACGAAGAATATCAATGCCGCAATCAGCCCCAAAAATGCGAAACTAACGATCACGAAAGCAAGCGTTCCTCGCGATCCACGGCCACGCGATGCCCCATGGGCGATCGCACCGCCACCCTTTTGCCAGCGATATTGAGCGCGGCCGGTGGCTTGCTCCTCGCGACCACGCCAACTGCGGGGGTTTCGTTGTTCGTCGGGATTGCTATTGGGGCGCGGGCTAGTCATTTACCATACCGCCTTTCGTTCCATTCGTCACCGCGGTTGTCTCATTCTCGAACAGTGATTCCATTGGCAATTGCCAGAATGTCGCACTTCGCCGTAACCTGATGAGCATCTCGCGGCGTGCTTGTTGATTGGCTGTCTGCACGGCAGCCAGCGCTTCGTTGGCAACGGCGTCAAAGTTCCGGGTGACCTCTGGCGTTCTCCCCAAGACCCGGTAGATTTCGAACCCTTCTTCAACTGCCACTACGTCACTCACGCCGCCCACCGGGAGTTCGGCGATCGCTGACGCAATTCCCTCTGGCACGTGATCGCGTGGCACTCGCGCCGAAACCGTAACCAAGATCCCGTCGGTCTCTCCGACCCGTTCCATCGCGTCATCGCCAACACCAACTTTGTGGTTAGCGGCATTGACTATCGCCGCTTGCAGCGCCACGGCAACTCGCCATGCCGCCTCGCGACTTGCGTATCGGTAGGTCGGTATCGACAACCGCTCCCATTGCACAGCCCCAGGCACCGTGAACCTCTCGGGATGTTGCTGCCAAAAACGACGAAGGTCTCCCTCCGGTATGCTGCGATCAAGGGGATACAGCGCGGTCAGAAACGCATCGGCCAACTCCTGCTCCACAACGGCGGAACGACCCTCCAGCAGTTTCTTGCTAACGATGAAGCGAGTTCGATAGGCCTCGGCAATCAACAATTTTCGGTCAATGGCCCGTTCCACTCGACGGCGAAACTCGTCCAACGAAATTTGCGCTGAATGCGGACCGTCGTCCACGAAGAGGTCACTTAATACTATCGGCTGACCATTGACGCGCGCCAACACGAAAGGTGATGCGTCCGCTTCCTCTGTGTAGAATTCTCGCAAATCAATGATGCGACGATCCAGCTCCAAAGGTTCCGTTGACGAAACGAGTGCCACGCTCTCGGATACTGGATCTTCAGTAACGCCAATCGATTCTAAAGGTGCGTCCGACGATGGATGCCCCGGTGGCAATTCTTCGTAGACCCGCTCACGATCGGGATTCGTGGACTCGTCCAATATTTCCACACATCGACAACGCGACAACGCCAGTCGCGCCAGCCGACGAATTCTGGGCGACGGTTCCTGCCAGCAATCATGCGCATCTTTACCGAATCCTAGTTTACACAACTGTTCCTGAATCCGGGCACTGCAACATGCCCCCCGACTGCACGATGGACACCTTCCTGAGACGCTTCCGAGGGCAGCCTGCACCGAGGCCAATCGTGTTGTTTCCATGCAATCGGTCAGCCCGTTATAGATCGCCGCTTCGTTCTTGGGGAAGCAGGTTGTGCTGCATCCGAATTTTCCGAGGTACCGCAACGCCTGGGCGTTCACTTCGGCCGATGCTTCCACCTCCATCGCCTCGCCCGCCGCTGCCGCTTGCGGACTGGCCTTCTCAGGCGGAGGCAACTCCAACGGCGGCAATGGCTTGCCGAATGGCAAGGCCCGATTCAGTCGGTGCCGGACTCGTGTCCCCAGTCGTGCTGTTCCGCGGAAAAACTGTGGTACCCCCAAGAAATCCCAAATCGTCGGGGGCGGGGTGGCGGGGACTCCCGCCACGCCGGCCGCCGCGGCCGCTCCCGCCGCCGCCTGTGCCGTCGCTCCCACTCCCGGCACTACCGGAACCTGAGCACCCGTCTCCAGCGGCGCCGCGATCAACAGGCCGAGCACCAGGCCGCAGCGCACCGCCACCCAGCCCACGACCGTTCCGCCGTCCGTGGCCAACCGACCCCTTGCCTGTGGCTTGCGGTTTATATACATATGTACACTTTTTTACGGGAAAGGGATGATTAGTTTTCGTGGGGGGGCGGGCTCTGGCCCCTTCAGTTCCAGTTGCTGCTGGACGGAACGCGGGCGGTTGACGAAGACGAGACGGGCGGTCAGCAGGTATTTTCCCGCCGGTACGTCAACGAACTCGAATGCCCCCTGGGAGTTGGTTCGAACAGGTTTCACGCGGGAATCACCTTCCACGGCCACCAGTGACACATCCGCATCCGACGCTAGCTGGCCACGAAACTGCACTGTGCCGCGGACCGCGGCGGTAATGGGCGCGGGGCCGGCAAACGCGATCTCCTGCCGGTAGACGTCGCTCACGTGGCCGGCACGATCCGTAGCCCGCAGCAGCAGGGTCATGGGGCCGCGACGTTTCTCGTCGGCTGGGATCGTGCACTTCCAGGCCAATCCGTCTTGCCATTCCGCACGAACAACGGTTGCTTCCTGGGGGAACGCCTGGGCTCCCCAAGGGGCGAGCGTTCCCTCGACAATTGCAATGCCGCTTTGGTGTCCATCGTCGGCGACGACGCTCAAGGTCAACGGATGATTGCAGGGGATTTCCGTCCCTGAGTCGAACTGGACAATCGCAATTTTGGGCGGGTCAAAATCCGCGGTGAGTGATATCGGAGCGGCTTCGCAGCGAACACCGTCAACGAACATATTGGCGACGATGGCAACCTCTCCGCTGGCCTGGTCGCGCCAAGGAACTTCGACGACATGGTCCGATACTTCGGCGTGCAACACCAGTGAGCCTGTCGGTGTCATCTTTCGGACTTGTGTTGTAACTTGTCGGTCGGCAAACAGCCTCCACTGTGGCTCGCCATAGAGTCGCCGATTACGATCCAGGTCGAGTCCCAGCACACACCAGCTACTGCGCGTGACCGGGTCGAAGGAGTGCAATGGTGCGTCAACTTGCAGCTCAATTGCCGTGGCAAGACTTCGGTCGCTGACAATTGCACCGTTGCTTGGCGACGTGATTCGTAACGACATATCGTCGACGGACTGTCGCATTCGTCCGTCGCCCTCGTTGGTTAGCAGATCGAAACGGTAGGCGCGCGGGTAGCCGTCGATGGATACATAAAGTCGATCGTCGGCATGCGGCTCAAAGTCTGGTTGGAATCGCAACCTCAGCTGTCCGGAAGGGCCTTTGATGATCCCCGCCATTTTTGACAAAGACTCAGAGGGTGTCGGGCGATTGAAGCTAGCCACGACTCGAATCCCCGCGGCCGGGATTGCTTTCAAGTCACTTGCGGTTGCCACGAGATCGACAGCTCCTGATTGTGGGTCACGATTGGCAGTAACCAGAACATAGCTGGAGGGACGTGCGACCGAAATTCGCACGACTCGCCACCAGACTTGCTGTCGAGCTCGATCCGTTATCGTCACCAGCAGATCGCCATGAAGAGAGACCTGACTGGCAGACGAGTCAGGTGATTCTGGCAAGGGCGCAGTATATTTCGGAAGGGCAAACGGTATCTGTTGGCCTGCTGCTATCTCGACACCGGCAAGTTCGGCCAACGGCGAGCCTTCCGTAGGAAATTGCATCCCACCGACCAACGTCTGGGCCGAGTGCTCGCCAAGCAATCCCGCGATATCTGCCTGTGGAGCCAACGCCCACAATGCGACGTCGACCGTAGCAGGCTGCGTCGTGACGTTCTTCAGCGACAGCGAAAGGGGCGTGTCGCGGTTCGGTGGGAGTATGACTTCGCAGCCGTCACTCGTTTCGACAACGTCCGCGTCAACTGCTTGAGCAACCACTTGCACCGGCGGTTGACTCGGTAGGTGCACCGGAACGTCGACGCGAACGAAACTGTCCCTCGTCACGACTCGTACAATGATAGACGCATCTCCGTCCGGCGAGTTTCCACGCTCGATATTTATCGGAACATGGACTCGACGACCGGGAGCCAATGTGAGAGTTGCCGGTAGGCCTTCCTGCCAATCGGAGATGACCAATGCCGTGGATGGTAGTTCGTGAACATCGCGGACCGGCAATTCAGTCGCGGGGACGATCCGCACGGCTTTATCGTCGTCCTCAGTGATGATCCAGATATCTTGAGGCGTCTTGGCAAAAGACTCGATGGAAAGTGATACGGTTCCGCGAGTCTGTTGTCGCAGGTTTGCTGCTTCAACCGGTTCGACGAGAAGCGTGGACGACCTGACACCTTGGCCTGGCATCTCGGGAAACAACGCCACCAGTGAGTCCTTGAGCATTTCGAGCAAGACGGCGCAAGTTCTTCCTCGTTTTTTGTCAGCGAGTTGTTGGATTCGTTGGTATCGCAACCAATGCTGTGACAAGACGCAGTGCAGTTCACAACGCTGCATCGGTCGCAAAGTGCTAATGGTTTGTCGAGTTACCGCATCGCGGGCATCCACAACTCGCAGCATTCGATCCAGCTGACGGACTCGTTTCCATTCGTCGGCAGCGGATGCCCGGGGTGGCAGTCCCGACAGGCGGTCGATTTCGGCGACCATGTGGACGTACATTTGCTCGAGTTGTGCTTCACATTCTTCAATGGCCCGCAACGTCATTGGTACTGCTTCCTGGCTGGGCATCTGCAAGGTCGTCGGCACGTATCCCGCAAGTTGCTTGAGCAACGCATCCCCTTCCGGCCGAGATGCCGACCACTCCGCCATCCCGAGCTGCAGGATACGTGCCTGCAGTAGCAGTCGTCGCGATCGTATTAGCTGGTGGTCGACATTGCTAATCGACGACTGGACCGCGATCCCGGGAGCATCATTTTCCGACGTGCCAACCGCAAGTCGTTGTCCAAGATCTGCTGCGTTCAACAGTCGGAGGCGATTGTGCGTATTGGGAATGGATGTCGCGAGGATCGACTCAAAATAGATTCCTTGTTGCGCAATTCGTGGACGTGCAATCCGCCGTGCAACCGCGTCATCATCGGCACCCGACTCAATCGCCTGAGATAGCTCGTGCAAGAGAATTGCGGCGCGTTGAAGATCGTCTAGTGATGAAGCATCAGGGTGTTCCAGCTTGTCGGCCAATTCCACGAGGAGTTCGAGAAACCGATTCAACGTCATGAAATCTGGCCCCGCCAGGCGGGGATCACCATTTGTGCGTTGATACCAGTCAACGTAGTCCGGCGCTCGATCGACCAACCGCCGGTAGAACCGCTGCATACGTTGAATGCGATCCGCGTCTTCACCACATTGGCGATACGAGGCGCGCGCCTTTTGCAGGGATTCGCTGCAGACGATTTCCCAATCGTTGCGAACACGGTCATGAATCATACAATCGGCAAGGGCAAGCAACCGTTCGGCGTCTTGCCACGCAGTTGCGGACCAGTTGGCGGCCTCCCAACATAGTGCCCGGTCTCCCAATTGTTTCGTGAACAGAAAGTCGCACAATGTTGCCGTAGATACGTCGGGTGAAGCAAATAGTGCGTGAATGTCGGCCAACACGGGATGACGCATGAATTCCGGTTGCCACGACGTTGTTATCCAGCGTTCGAGAAGTTGGGGATTGTTTTCAACAATGACCCGATTGAGTTCCTCTTCAGCAACTCGCAGTTCACTGTTTGGCGCCGCAGAGAAATCGTCACCGCGGACGGCTGTGATCGGCCGATTGTCGGCCGTCGCTTGCCAATGCCGTAAGGTCTGGCGAGTTTTCCGCAGCATTGCCTGGTAGTCCACCTCCGAATTCTCTCGTGCGCACTGCTGGGCTCCCAAGAGCTGGTGCTGAAACACTCTCCAAGCCTGAGGAAATTCCGCCAACACGTCGATGTCGTCGCGACCGAGCAGTGCATCTCTCAGTGCCCACCCATCCAATGCACACGCAGCAAGATCCGCCATGTCCAAGCGTCGCTGGATGGCAGCGACGGCTCGCGGCGACGGCTCGTCGTTCTCCGCTTCACTCGGTGGCCGAGAACCCGACGCAGTGGTGGAGCCAGACGCAGACTGATCTTGCGAGGCGTCGCCATTTGCAGTACTGGCATCGGGTGCTGGCTCCGCTACTACATCTGCATGTCTGCCTACTGCGCCATCGACCTTGGCGGTGGAGGCCGGGACGGCCGGCTGGGAATTGGCAGGCAAGGGGGAGGCTGTTGGTAGGGGCGGAGTACCCATTGTCGGTGGCGTTGAGCCAGCCAGGTTTGATGCCGGAATTGATCCCAATGCCGACTGCTTGGCGACGACTTGTTCAACAGATGGGATTCGCGATATCGTGTTCCAATCGATAGCGATTTTACCTTCCTCGCCGGCAAAGACGCTCTCCGGCTGCCATGGATGTTTTTTGTCGGGAGGATGATGTACCGTCACCAAGACAGACGTATCGCGATTGCCGGTATGTAGCTTGCGACCATGTATCAGCATGGGCAATTGACAGCGTTTGCCATCGGAGACTTGAGACACACGGGTGGCAACTTGTTGCCGTACGAACTCACCCAACTCGGGAACCGTGACGCAGCGGTCGTCGTCCAGATCAGCAGCCCCTTGCAATCCCCACAAGAAGCATGCCGTGAATAGCGACCGCCGGAGAGTGGGAGAATAGTGTGAGCATTGAAAGTCGCTATGTGACAAAAGGACGTGGATCGACGGATCGTCGGTGTCGGAAACAAGCTTGGCAAGTTGGCTGGGAAAACGGTCTGCATTGATTCCATAGGACGCATCTCGGTCGTCGGTTACCAGGTCGACGACAAGCAGTTTCAACTGCGACGGGTGATCGCTTAACTCGTGCAGTAGCCGATTGACGGGGATAACGCCGTCTTCGGGACTGCCGGGTTGAAATTGGTCGGTCAGCAGAAAGGGTTCATCGTCGATGCAAACACCCACCCCCGCGACGTAGACGATTAGAGGAGCTGATGGGGGTTCGTCAGACGTGTCGCTCAGCATATTTCGCCAGACGTTGGGGCCAGCATCGGGTGCGAGTCGATTGATAGCTTCGTGTGGGTCTCGATCTGGGTTGTTGTTCATTACCAGCCGCACCGATGCGAACCGACCGACATCGTGCAGTGCCTGGATATCACTTTCCCTCAACGGAGATGCATTTGTCCGCAGCGTTGGATACTCAAGCCAACCGACGACGAGAACGGTCGACTTGCTGCTGAACGGGGAAACCAGAGCGAATACGAAACACCCCAACAGCGCCAACAGCGTCAGAGTAGCGAGCCACCGTTTTTTTCTTCGAGGTGACCGAATGTCGCCTAGGTGAGTGGAGCGCCAGGCGCCGGTTTGACCTTCGGACGAATTGTCGCTAGTTGAAAGAACGTCGCTCATTCGAACGGTACCGCGCAGGTTCTTGGATTCGCTTTGATTGGGTTTACGATAATGAAGCTCAGCGACGTTCTCTTTATGCCGCCTGGCGTTGCGATTTGCCCCACGGGATCCTGTCCCATTGTTCGCGAGGCATATCCATCGCCAATTTCAAGGCACCGGCCGCGCCGGCAAATACGCAATCAGCCACGCGGGTCACACTGCACGCATTCCGTTCGCCCGAGCTTCGCTCGGACACTCCCTGTTCAATCGCCTGCTCCAGGCCGACAAGCTGGCTGCCGCCACCTGCCAGCACGATATTTTCCAGTAGGCGTCGTCGCAGTTGAGCCTCAAACCGATTCGTCACCTCCATAATTCCTTCGACGATCGGCGATACAATGCTGCCACACGCGTTGGCAACGATATCCGTTAGGTCAATCTGCTGTGGCCCGCCATCGACGATCAGTTCTACATGGGCCGGGATCCGTGATTCCAACAACGAGCCGTAACGTTCCTTGATGCGGCGTGCCTGGAAGTCGGACATTTCGACGGACGGAAACCGCTCACGCGTCGCCGCGATGATCTGGTCGTCAATGTAGTCCCCTCCCATCAATATCGTCTGCTGATCTTCTTCCGCCGTGTAAGTCCCATACATGGGGCAAATATCAATCGTCCCCGCGCCGATGTCGATCACTAGCGTCTGGTCGAGTGCCCCCATCCCGTAGGCAACCGCGAAGGGTTCGTGGATCACAAGGACCTTGTCAAGGTGCCTGCCAACAACGTCCATAATGAACTGCTTGCTGATCTGACCTGCACGTGAGGGTATCCCGACGACTCCCCAAACCAGGCTGTCCTGCGGAGGGTTCGTGCTTTCTATTGCGTGGCGAACAAGTTGCTCAGCCGCCCACTGACAGTTTTCCAAGGATCTGTCATCCAAACCCGCGGTATCCGCAGCAACGAATTTGAGTGTCGCTTTGGCAAACGGCCGAATCACCTCGAGGGCTCGACGGTGCTCGCGGATCTTGTCGCCCCAGACCACGTCAGCTCGCAACATCGCCTGCGCGATGACGTCTTTCGGACGCCCGACCGCACTGTCCATAACGTGGCGACGCCCGCACGAACTGACGACCGACGTTTTTAAGGTCCCCAGGTCCATGCCGATATACGTTGTCTGTTCTGACATCGTCGATACCCTTATGTTGGTTCGTGAAAGCATCCGCAAGGCATTCGCGAATCACGGAACGCCCGCCACTCGGTCGTGAAGCAGTGCCAAATTGTTGGCGACAATCGTGCGATACATCTCTGACTGACGAGCTACCGATGTCTCGGTGCTCAACTCCGTGTCGTCCCTGTCGTGGTTCCGGTCGGACTCGCGAATCAAAGTTGGTTTCAACATCGGCTTCTGTCGCGAATCAAGGGCCTGGGGCATGGTCTCGATTCGCTCGCCAACGTCAGCCGGCACGGTAGCGACAGCCGGTCCGGTTGCGACAACAGGTCCGTTGCCCGTCTGCACTTCGTTACCCGTCTGCACCTCGCTAACGTACGTCGCGGCCGACGCTTTGGACGCCGCCGATCGCCCCGATCGATTGTCGGAGATGAACTCAATGCGAATCGTCGGCAACACCGGACGGAGCCATCGCAGCAGTAGCAGTCCACTCAAGACCGTCGCCAAAGGCAGCAACATCGCGCCCAATGCCAAAACGAACATCGAACCGAGCAACTCCCCGCGTTCCGGGATCGCGATCGCTCCCACCGTTGGCGGAGTTACCAGCTCCGCTGGATCGACACCTGCACTGCCCAACGAATCCTTCGGACTTCGCGCCACCGCCGCTATTGGTGGAAACGCCGTCGGACTTGTCCTTGGAATCTGGGGCTCGTCCCCCACGCGAGCTGCAGGCACTCCATCCTCACGCCAGCTCTCCAAGGACTCGAACGAGGTGAACTCTTGCAGCGATGTTGAAGGAAGGAGCGACGGGCTAGCACTCGAAATCGGGCCAGATCCTCTCAGTTGCGTTGACGCGGCGTCCCCTGGCGCTGGAACAGCCGCTTCGATTGTTGTCGTCTCTTCGTAGTTGGCGCTGTCGGCTTGCCTATCAAATTGCCCGTCAGTGTGCCTTAGATGTCCGGCGTCGGAGTCGAACCGCTGGCCAGCCTCGACGTTGCTTCCGTGGTGGTCGGCGCGCGGAGCCACGTCCGCCGCCGAAGCCGAATGGATCGGGTAGACCCCCAACTCCATCCGCCGAATGTCTTCCAAACAGCGGTTGGGAGAATACTCGTCGACACGCCATGTCACGGGTAACGTCGCCGCCCGATGGGCCAGTTGCCGCGCAGCCACGAAATACCCTCGGCTGGCCCATTCCCTCGCATCCTGAAGCATCCCCATCACAACTTGCTTGTTGCCAACGTCATGCGACGCAAGCTGCGCAACTGGATTCGTTCTGTCTTCGCCGCATGACGGTGTTGATATCAACAGCTGCAATGACAGCATGAGCAACATGACGGGCTCCAAGCGGAAGATCAACTGCGCTTTCGTTGATAGCCTGCCGCTATAAGGTACCATCCGTGTTACCGCTTGGTATTCGTGCGAACGTATCTTCAGACCTTCGTCGCAATAAAATTGCGCGTTGGTCGGTGGTATCGGTTAGGCAAAGTCTGCGGCTTGATCAATTATGTCGCATTCCACCGATTACTACGCTGCTAGCTAGTCGATGCATTGAACATCGTGCGACCGCAACCAGATTCCGAGTTCTCCGTAGTCCACAACCATGGAGGGACTACTT
>JAGQPD010000750.1 GCA_020426865.1 Planctomycetales bacterium | reverse complement strand
CGACCCCTCGGCCTTGCTCCACGTCACTAAGTAACTCCAGCTCGAATGGCCCCCAACGACACCGATCCCCCGGTATCGGAATCCGCTCCAGTGTCTCGTGCATCACTCCGCCCACCGTGCTGTAGCGACTACTGGGTAACTTGCGGTCGAAGTGCCGCGAAAGACTCCGGAGATTAGTCAACGTGGCAACCAGCCACGTTCCATCTCCCACCGGCTCAATCGGTTCGCGATTCAACACTCGCTCCACACGACTCGGTTGATGCCCGAATATCGTCTCGACAATGTCCACCAGCGTCAACACGCCAATCGTTTCGCCAAATTCATTGACGACCGCCGCCACATCGCGGTCCTCCTGCTGAAATCTCTGCAATGTGTCAGCCACCGTCGCACACCACGGAACATAAATCACCTGCGCCGCATGCTCCTCCAAATGATCCACCTTCAAGTCACACAATCGAGTCAGATTCACCGCCGACACGACGCTGCCATCCTCCTCACCTAAAAACAGATACCCTCCTTGCGGCAATTCTCCATTGAGATCCGCCAAACGGACGGGGGGGACGAATGCCCGAAACTGCTTGCGAGGACGCATCCATTCATCCGTGCGAATGTCCGACAACGAGACGATGTTCTGCAGCAAAGATTTTTCATGCTTCGCCAAATCCGCATCGGTTGTCGACATCTCGATCGCACGCTCCAGATCCGACAACGCCAGCGACGGTTCCGTTTGGAAGCCCGGCCACAGTACTCGACGTGAGACCAGATTGACAAACCGTAGTGCCGGCATGACCGGATCCACCAACCGCACAGCCACCGTCAGCGGTATTGCCACAAACGTGGAAATCATCGGAGCTTTCACCACGGCGACGCTCTTGGGCAGCATCTCGCTGAAGAAGATCAGCACCAACAACGCACCAACCGTAAATGCCACCAACTCCAGATCGCCAACCGTCGGATCGCGCCGCAGCTTCAAACCTACCGTCGATGCAATGGCAAAATACGACAGGTTCACAACCAGGTTCCAAAACAAAACGGCTGAAAGCAGACGATCAGGATCGTGCAACAACCGCTCCGCGAACCGCTGAGCCCGATTGCCGCTGGCCAAGGCGCGGCGGTCCCGCCAACGCAAACAAAACAATGCCGCCTCGGCACCCGAAAAAAAGGCCGATGCCGCTATTAGGACCGCCATACCGAGCAGCCAGGGAGCAACTTCCCAGATCGCCTGCAAGGCTCCAACTCCTATTCATCCGCCGTGGTCGTACGCCCCATGGCAAAGTCGAATTCGTGCAATGCGGGGATCAACATCGCTGCCGTCGCATATCCGTAGGTACCCACTACCATCAAGAACACGGCCAGAAAATGTTCGGTCAAGAAACTCGTGATCGCATAAAACGTAGCAAATGGCAGTATCAAACACGCAGAATAGATCGCCTTGGATGGATTGCGTTTGCCAAGCGCGTAGAACAGCCCAATGCCACCTCCCAAGATGAACACGACAAACGGCCACAACTGAACTTGGAACGATCCACTAAAGGAGATGATCATCAACATACACGTTACCACCCCCAAAAATACAAAGAAGATCGTTCCCAAACTGACCCCGATCGCACTGCGCGAACTCGAATAGGCCATGCCACAGTGGATTCCCAAGGTCGTGGAAAAGACGACCATCACCAAATATCCAACAAACAGAAACAACATGTTTTCATGACTCAAGCCCCCCCGCGCCCACAGATAAATACAGATTCCCATGGGAAGTGCCACCATAAGTCCAGCAACCGCGAGCACGCCGTATAGTTTTCCCAACACGAATTCGCTGGGAGTCAAATCGGTCGCCAGCAGCAAGTCCAAGGCCTGACCGTCTCGCTCCGTCGTCACCGACGTAACCGATAGGGCATTGATGACCACCAGGCTGATTACCAGCAACGGCACGAGTGGCTTGGCGGTGCTCGGTATAATACTGTCCTCCTGCATTCGACCGATTGCGGTCCGGGAATGCTGCACGGAATCGTGGACGGCCAACAACGCCATCGCCGCCAGGACGATGTAGGCAATGCGAATCGCCAGCACCTTGCGACCATAGGCCCAAGTACAGATCTCACGCCATAGTATGGGATTGTCCCACACCTGACGCGTCTGTCCCGTACCCGAGCTCGCCCGGAGCCGCGAATCGACGTGCCCACCTCGCGCTTCTTCAAACCGACGTTCTCGTGCCTCGTCGGTATTTGCCGCCGGTGCCAATCGATCGTCGACAGCAGGCGGCACTTGCCGCACCTCGCGCGACGGATTCCATCGTCGCACTCCCATAATGGATACCAAATTCAACAGGAAACTGATGCCAACCGTGACTGCCAGATACAGCCAGACGGGATTTCCCCACGGATGACCGCTGGCATAATTGGGCACGATCGGTTGGGCGGCATCTAAGATCGCACGAATCGGACTGACACCAGCGACAATCCCTTCGATCGCGATTCCCCCCACGGCTCGCCCAGCAAGCGTGGCCCGCAGAATCTCTGCCACGACCAGCCAAAAGCAGATCGTCAACACCGTCAGGGCAAGCGTCTGAAAGGTCTTTTCACGCCAAAATGCATACAAAACTCCAATGCTTCCGGCGACGATCGCCGACGATAACGTGACGGCAAACACCCGACCGATCTGCTCCCACGAAACGCCCCCCAGCGTCAACGTCAGGGCAAACACCGGCAACGCGGCCGCGACCATGGCAAATACATGCAGTAATGACGCGCAAAGCTTGCCCAATACCAATTCGATATTGCTGAGCTGAGTCATCAACAATAACAGAAGCGTCCGCCGATCTTTTTCTTGCGCAACGGCACTGGCGGCCGTCGTCGCGGACAGGAATAACACCAATGCCAATTGAATCGGGGCGATAATGCGGAACAATCGTCCCCCGAATCGAGCCATATCTCCTACATTCAGGCTCACCTGAGTTCCCCACAGCACAAGCCAGGCAGTACTCATTAATACCACGAATGCCGCGGCATAGACGGCGCGCGTAATGTAAAGTCGTGGGCGGCGGGGCGCGACGGCCAATTCACGTGAAAATACCGGGCCTATCAATAGAATCTCCTCACGAACGTCACCATATTCTTCCCAGTACCAACTGGCCTTCCCAGGTGCTGATTACCCCTTCCCATTGCCTTCTCGTTGATATTGTGCATCGCAACCATGCCTTATCAGGTTTATCTCCGGCCGATTTCCCACACAGCCTGGCAAAGATTATGGCTGGCAAGCCGAATTGCGTAAATCGGCCTTTTCACAACATAATAGAGCCGAGGTCCGATCAATCACAACCAAGGGTCCGCCACCATCAGTAATTTGCCAGCCACCAAAAAGAGCCCGATAACGTCGCGAATTCTGCTGTTGATCGCCTTTGCCGCAGTGGGGTTTGCGCTGGTTTA
>JAGQPD010000749.1 GCA_020426865.1 Planctomycetales bacterium | reverse complement strand
TGGGTGAAAGCTCCTGATTACTACCGGCGAGAATTCCACCGTTATTGGCCACGGTCGTCGCACCGGCCGGAAATAGCAAATTCCCAACCGTCGTGTTGATCGTGATTTCACCATCATCGCTCAGGCTTAACACTGTGCCGGTTGCCGCAATATCCACAAACGACGACGGGTTTTGCCGCTTTCGTGTCGAAAACGTCGTCGGTTCGCCGCGCGCCACACCGTAGGCTCGATAGACGACTCCGTGTTCCGACAACGCGATTGGTGTCAACGGTACCGGGATCGTACTCTCTTGCAAAGCACCGGTGTCGGCGTTGAGCACGGCATCGATTTCGTAAAACGTGGGTGCATTCGCCGAAATCTCGATCCGCTGCTCGCTGGCGTTTGTTACGACCATCGGACCAACTCGAAGCGTGCCACCCGGTTGGTCGGCAACGTATTCGGTTCCACCAAATTGGACGTGCAGTACAGCATTGGCATTGGAAGGCGAAACGGAAAAAGCCAATGTCTCTCCGATTGACGCGCGAAACCGAAACGCATCCACGTCTTGATCACTACTGACGAATCCCTTAGTATCGATGCTGGCCGAGACCTGCGATTCACGTGGCAACTGCCGTTCAAACATGGCGAGACTCCCCAAGGCATCGTCCACATCGACCACGAATCCGATACGGTAGTCGCCACCGGGCGTGCCATCGCCGGTGGGAACGCCGTCTCCTTCGGTCATCGGATCGCCATCCAGTGCGTTGCCTACCAAGTCCTCAAAGGCGCCATCGCCCGAAACCAGATGCAACACATAGTTTCCTTCGACAACCTGGTCGAATTCCATGGTGAACGCGTTCGTATCGGCAGTATAACTGACACGGTCGGGCGACACGTGCAGACCACTGACGGTGTCTTCCAGAATCACGTCGTCGACACCAGGCGTGCGAAGCCCTCGGCGAGCGCTAGAAACATTGAAGATCGGCTCGCTAAAAGTCGCTTCGACGACAAGTGTCCCAGGCGGCAATACGCGATCCACCGGAAACGACTCGCCATTCCACTGCGTACCCACAATCACCGGTCCCTCCGTGTCTGTCACGAAGCGACCGGTGTAGGACGACAATTCTTGCCCACCGATGTCCACCAGGCTCCCCGGCAGCAACTCCACCTTGTAGGTACCGTCACCCACAAATACTTGAGCGTCGATTGTGAACTCGACGGTTCGCCCATCGATCAGCGTGGCCTCTGTCGCGGGCAAACCACCAATCCGCACATCCTGGGGACTCACACTAGGAACATAGATGGCGCGATCGAATTCCAAACGCAACGCCGTGGGAAACTCGGCCAACACGCGGTTGTCGGCCGGCGTCGACGTGACAACACTTGTCGCGGCCCGCTGTCCAGTCGCGCCCTGGACTGACAGAAAATAGCCCCCGTCGCTGCCCAGTGCCTTCGTTGTGACGTTCACAAAGTAGCTGCCTGCTACTGAGGCAGTCGCAGCCAGTACGGCATTGCGGCCATCTGCCGCCGAATTGTCGTTGGCGGCGACCAGTGCCACCGTGGGATCGTAGAGCTCAATGTAGGGGTCGAGTGAATTATCGAATGGCAACGGTTGGTCCAGCGGCGTTTCCGTTCGAATCGTCAACACATCGCCGGCATTCACACGTATCGCATACCAATCTGCATCGGCCTCGGATGCCACCGCGAACTCTCCAATCCACGTACTCCAGAACGGATCGGGAGTCCCGCCTAAGCTCACTTCGTTGGCGGCCCAAAAAGTCCCCGTCACCGGATCGACTGCGATCCCGCTGTAGTCGCCACCGCGACTGCCGCCATAGACGTCATCCCCTCCCTT
>JAGQPD010000748.1 GCA_020426865.1 Planctomycetales bacterium | reverse complement strand
ATCGTGCTGAGGGCCGCTAGTGCCACGAGCACTGCCAGTAATCCGGTAGAACTTGCCACGCGACTCCATAGCACGCGTGACGCGGGCACAATGTCCAACCACTGGTGCGTTTGTGAATGCTCGACGACCCGGCTGATGACCGCCTGCTGCAAAAACCCGTAACGACCCGCTGGCAACGCGGGACGCTGCTCGACGGCTGCTAACAATGAAGAATCAAGATCGGGAAAGGCGTGTTCGAGTTTTCGGGCGATCCAAAGTCCCTGATTCTGTGTCCCGCGCGTTGCCAGCCACATCGAGGCCAACGTTGTCGCGACAGCAACCGCTGCCATGACCGGCAGCGCCAAATTCCACGTCCAACCGAAACGCAATAACGCGGCCGCCAGCACGGTCACGACACACGCCAGAGACCACCACGCAATCGATAGCGCTATCCGCAGACGCTGGCGACGACATCGACTGCCAGCTTTATTCAAAACGTGACGCAAATAGGCATGGCTCATACCGCAGCTCCCACGGTTTGTGTACGACGATTCGATTCATATCCCGACAGTACGGTCTCAACAACCAGCACAATCAATCCCGTCACGAGCAACCACTTCCAAATCTTCTGACGATGCTCCAGCTCCACATCCTGCAGATATCGCATCTCCGCAACTTGCTCGGTCGCCGTCGGTTGCTCGCCCAGGACGACCCCGTATTGTTCCAGCCGCTGCAATTCCATTGGCGCAGTGTTGCTCTCGCGCCGGTCCAAATTGACGGCGAACAAGGTGCGCTCATCGCCCACGGCTAATTCATACACCCCCGGGACCGACATCTCGGAATACGCTATTTCTTCTTGCGCCAATTCGATCGTGTCACCGATCGGCAGCGTCAATTGGCGAACCTCGCCGGCCTTGGGCTCTGGCAGCGTGATCGTTTCGCCTACAAAGTAGGAAGCCGCGATGGGCGAGTTCTCCGCACACAGATCCACCAGTCCATTGATGAGCGGAACGAATTTTGTAGACAATGCCATGTTGCTGTCTCGTGGCTGCCATCCGCTAGTCATTCCCCACACCAATCCCGACCCCAGCGGCTGGTGCCACAGCGCAGGCGTGTGATCGTCGAATCGCACGAGCACGCGCTGATGGGTGTCGGCCCCGTTTTCGGCTCCAACATCCGCCTCAGCATCTAATTCCACCCGCCGCACGTTCCAAAATTGGATCTTCGTGAAATCGTTAAATCGCGCATCGGCCATCGGCGCGAGCAGTGGATGCGCGAAGTCGATGTCGGCCCACAATGAATAGCGACGCCGGATGTTCACGTCCGTCTCGGTATCGACACTCGTTGACGCAGCGGAATCGGCCGCCGTCGCCGCCGACTGCACACCGTCAAGCACCTCGGACCAGGCCTTGACCATCGCGTCACTGGTAAACACGATCAACGCATTCGCACCACGCCGGCAATAGTCGAGGACCCGCCGACGATGTTCCACGCTAGCCACCGACGTCGCCACTAGCAACTCTGGAAACGCATCGCGGTCTAACTGACCAACCGCCGGATCCGGCAACTCCGCCGTCACTAACGGCTGACGCGTGTCGATCCGCTGCCATTGATATTCTCGCGTGGCCGTGTTGATCAATGCCTTCTGCAAATAGTAGTAAGCGCCGTCGGCATCGTCCGGTTCGTCTTCTCCCAAATAAACCATGTTCATTACCTGTCGGCGCGGCGGCACCAAATAAAAACGATTGTCGAAATCTTCAGTATCGCCCGTCAGCTCAAGCGTATTGGCCGCGATCGTCGTATCATCGCGTGCCAACCCCAAGACATGGCTCTTGCCCGGCAGCACATAACAAGGCACATGCTCCAGCCTGCGATCGCCACCATCCACCGACATCACCCACCCCACTTGAAACTGCTCCCGCTCTGCATCAGCACTACTGTAGACGCGCACCCGCGTCGCATTAGTCTGCGAGAGAACGAACTCCTCGTCGGCGTTTTGCCGAGCGACCTCGAGTGTGGCGTTGGAGGAATGAGGCAACGAGAGAGCTCGAACGGTTACGTGGACGTTGTCGGGCCAGCTTTGCGCCTGCAAGGATTCCGTCATGGCCCCTTGTTGCAGGTCGCTGATCAGGACAATCTGTAGACTCTTGCGTTCTTCGGCTTGGGTGGTGGCCGCCTGACTCGCTTCGTCGCTCGCCGTCGCCGCGGCCGAACGCGTCGCGGGTTCTATGGCAAGGAGTTCCGCGGCGGCGGTGACCAGTGCGCGGCCGAGGTTGGTCGCCTCCCAACTGGGAGTGAGGCCTTTCAGTTTTTCAGTAATGGCGGCGCGGCGGTCGTCGGTGCCATCGACGGCGGGGCGAAGGAAATCGAGTTGCCGATCGAGTTGGTTGCCAAACGTGAAGAGAGCGATTTCGTCGGTGGCTTCTAGATCGTCGAGCACCTTGTCGACTTCGGCCTGCGCCTGGGACCACAGATCACCGCGGCGCATGCTGGCGCTGTTGTCGAGCACGACGGCG
>JAGQPD010000747.1 GCA_020426865.1 Planctomycetales bacterium | reverse complement strand
TTAGGGTTCGGAATAGCGGCAGGGGCCTGTCTTTTTTCGAGTCCGATTCGCTTGTATCACTTTCTTCGATCAAGCGACGGATTTCACGCAACACCATTGGCAACGAAAGTTGCTCATCCATCGCCTCCCGGTCCAAGACTGTCTCCAGCCAGCGCTTTCCGATCGGATCACACCCCGTTAGATTCTTTGGGGGTAGGTCAAAATAGGCATCTTGCTGCTTGGGCGTAAACCGATCGATGCGGATGCGGTTCCATTTCCCCTCTTGAAATAATGCAGCGTGGTGTTCGATCGTGTGGACGCGGCTCGTGATGATCCAATGACAGCCGTCCACGACCGATCGGTAATCAGGGTCGCGGTCGGTGAACAATGTGCTGATATGACGAGAATGTTCCTGACTGAATTCGTCGAATCCGTCCACGATAATCAAGACGCGTCTTTCTTTTAACGCGTAACCGACATCCTCGGCATTCAAGTCGCGCTCGAACCCATCTCGCTTCGCAGCAGCTGCGACCGCATCTGCCAACCGCAGGCATTTGTCGTTGGCATCCGTTGGCCACGGTGCGCGCATGCGGACAACGATTGGCACCTCGCCATTAAAACATTCGCGGAAGTCGGAACCGGAAGCCAATTGTTGCAACTTCAGGGAACAAACCGACTTGCCAGCCCCGGCCACATCGTAGATCAGGAGACCTTTACCGAGCTTGATCCATCCAGGAGCCTCTCCCCAAGTTCCTATTCCTGTCATCAATCGAATCAGGTGGCCCAGCGGAACGTCCCCCTCGCCGGGGACCGGGGCACTTTCGCGGTCAGATCGGCCGTACTCGCTGGACCCGTCACCGCCACCTTCGGAATGGATTCGGGGACCTTCTACCGTGAGCGACGGCGGTACATAACAATCGAGCCGATACTCATCGTTGACGCGCGCATCCGCATTGCTATGTCCGACGGTCGATCTGCTACGATGTGAAATGCGATTCCAATAGTTCTCTGTCCATTGGCGGTGTTGATCTATCCGCTGCTCACGTTCCGTATCGCCCGTGAGATTCTTCACCAGGTCCGACAACGTGCTGATAGGATCAACTTTCACCGACCAATTCTCGCCGGAACTATGCCACTCGTTAGAGTCATGTTCTTGTAGGAATACCGTCTCCAGTGGAAGTTTCTCGGTCTGTTGCTTCGCGGACCACATCTTTTCCCGAATGTTACCAACTCGGCCAACGCCAATCGTGTCAGGTTCGATATTCTGCGAATCGTTCGTGTCTTCGTCCCAATCCTCAAGCTGAAGGCTCGCTGTGGCGGTGCGGTTCGCCCGGATCTTGTCACCGCGCGCCGTAACAATCATGGCGGCCGCAAACAATGCGCCTGCGGATGGACCGGACAGCACGGCAACTTGTGCCGGAATATCAGGAACAACTGCCATCACGGGATGAGCCCGCCCTTCATGTTCGGCGTGTTGCCGGCAAATCCGATACGCCAGTCGCAAGCTGCGCACCATTTCCGTGTCCAACACCGTCACACCAAGTGTCAGCGGGTCGAGCAACAACCCAGATACGTTACCGTCATTGTTGCATGTGTAGAATTCCACGTTTTGCGGATACCCGTCATCGCTCGCATGGTCGTAGAGAAGAGCGAGCACTTCATTCCTGCGAAACTGCCCCGAGAAATCACGAA
>JAGQPD010000746.1 GCA_020426865.1 Planctomycetales bacterium | reverse complement strand
GAACCGGCTTGATCGTGCGGAAATAGTATTGCCCCTTGCTGTCTGTCAAGAATCGGCCGAATCCCTGAAAATGCCTGTCCCGCTTGTCGCCATTCATGCTGCCTGAATGCAAATATGCCCCGCTACTGTCGGCCTGCCAGATCTCTACGACCGCATTGCGAACCGGCTGACCGCTCGTCGATAACACACGGCCAGCCAAATGCGTCACTTCGCCGACCGCTGGCGTGATTGTGTCATTGAGGGTCAGCAAGTCGTTGTCGGTATCCAGCGGCAACTTGTCGGGATAAAACGGACCTTCCGTCTGTGCCGGCGTTCCCAGCAACTCCTCGGCATAGAGCCCCGCCGTCGTAAATGCCGCTGTCAAAAACGCCGACCCTTCCAAAAACCTCCGCCGTCCCCACACCGTTCGATTCATCGCCATCGTCTGCACCTCCGTTGGATTGCGAATTTTCCAGCCTGCCGTTGCCCCATACTCTAATTCAACGCGCCAACACGCGAAAAGTTCCGCCCATGCCCGTTACCATCCGCCAGACAACTTTCTTCATTGCGTCGAGTCGCAACGCATCAACTGACCCGATTCCCAACAAACCCCAGCCATTCGACAGATTCGCCATTTCCCGCCGACTGCCCCGCCCTCACGAAATACAGTACCCCCCCCAATGGTGGTATTTTCAGTTTTTCGAGCCTCAGGTACGATCCCTCCCCCCAGTTGTGCGGAGGTTGGATCGTGACAGGTGCCAGTATAGATCGGCAAGGGAAGACGATGAACAGGGATCGCGTGGACCGACAGGCAAAGTATGGCGGTGCTAGTCTCGGCGTATTCAGTTGGGTGTTCTTGGTCGTCCTGGTCGGTTGTGGTGCGGAACGGGGGGCCGAGTCAACGCTCGTGGACACCGCAGGTGAGACTGGCAGTGAAGTAGAACGCGAGGTGGAAAGTGAAATAGTCAGTGGGGGCCTCGACGAGGTCACGGGTCGACACTTGCCGGGGCAGGAGACCCTCTTGCGCAAGTCGGCTTCTACGCGGTCGGCGACAGGAATCGCGCCGCCTTCGCGCCCGAAGACAACATTCGATCGTCCGCAACTGACGCGCGAAGAAGCGGCAGCTGTGGTATTGCCTGAGCCGGCGGCGGTAGCGGGAACGCTGGAAACCGTACGCGTTTACTTTGCGACCGATCGCAATCGGACGGACGTATTGACGTGGCGGTCGTTGATGGTACCGCGACTGGTGATCGCTTCGTTGACGGTGATCATCGCATTGTTGGTAGTCATGGTGCGACCGTTGCGACACATCCGGGCAACGTGGTATGGGTTGGCAGCGTTGGCTTTTACCGCAGCGATTGCGATCCTGATGTTGGATTTTCCGGAAAGTTCCGGGGGCCATGCCGCCAGTGAGCTGCAGCACTTCGGCAATGACCGCGGCGATTTGTCTTTGGGGATCTGCGACGTAACGATACCGAAGGTGCACCAGGCCGGTATCGTGGAGAAGCCATCGATCATCCGTCTGGAGTTCGCTGAAGATCCGGAGCGACACGTTGTGCTTCAGAGTGTGGTCCCGATGTCGACCGATTCCTTTTACGACAATCTTCGCGAGCGGGTGCGACAGGCACCTGCGGCGGACTTATTCGTATTTATCCACGGTTACAACGTAACATTTCCAGACGCGATTAAGCGGACAGCGCAGTTGAGTCACGACCTCAAGTACCAAGGGGCGGCGGTATGTTTCAGCTGGCCATCGCAGGGCGGGTTATTGCGTTACACGATCGACGAAAACAACGTGGTCTGGTCGACACCTCATTTAAAACAGTTTCTCGTGGCGCTGGTGGAGCGAACGGGCGCGCGGTCGGTGAATTTGATCGCCCATAGTATGGGAAATCGTGCGCTAAGCGAGGCGGTCAAACAGATAGAATACGACGGACTGTCGCATCGTCAGGGACAATTGCCGCGATTCAATCAAGTGGTCATGGCGGCTCCGGACATTGATGCGGAGATCTTCCGCCGTGATGTAGCGCCGTTGATCTGCCGCATGGCGAACCGTGTGACGCTCTACGCATCAGCTCGAGACCGAGCCCTGTTGGCGTCGAAAAAAGTCCACGGCTATCCTCGTGCCGGCGATTCGGCCGAAGGTCTGGTTGTGGTCGAGGGGGTCGAGACGATTGATGTTTCGCAGATTGATACCAGTCTCATCGGGCATTCTTACTACGGCAGTAGTCGCCCATTGTTGGACGACTTGCACGAGGTGGTGCTCAAGAGCTTTTCTGCTTCGCAGCGCCCCTGGTTGCAGCCGGCGACGTGGGGGAATCTTGGATATTGGCGGTTAACGAGCAATGCCGCCACGGCTGGCCGAACCACAGACGGGCGACGGTAGGCCGTTTGAGCGCATGGGTTGGGATTCGGTTCCCGGTGTCCGGATTGAAAGGGTCTGCTTCAATTCTCCACCAATCCGGCATTTTCTTCGCCAAGAACCGAATGGGGCGGGCGAATTGCTCGTCAAATTGGCGGTTTTCTGGACACCAGTTGGTGATCGCCATCGCCGTTGATTAGACTATTAGCTGGTGTTCGGTAAATTCTGTCCCACGTTGCTGAACATTCCCAGCGTTACAGCGCACTCACGCCACGGCAGCATGTCGAATATGGAGGTCAATTGCTGGCGCCGACTGCAACTGTACCCGCCGCGTATCATGATTGATTCCATACCTTACCCTTCGCTTTAATCACGCTTAGATTGTTGGCTGACCGAACCTTCCACGCCATGACCACGTAGGACAGAACCCGCGCCATACGCCGGTCCGAGTACACACACCATATCTCTTTCGGGGAGAACGCATGACGACAGCACCAGAACGACCGGGGGAATTGCATGCCCATGATGTTGAGGCAATCGATGAATTGCGGGGAGTGTATCGTCGATTGCAGCAAGAGCTAGGGCGCATCATTGTCGGTCAGCACGATGTCATCGAACAGCTGGCGATCTGTCTGTTTGCTCGCGGGCACTCCTTGTTAATGGGGGTACCGGGGTTGGCTAAGACGTTATTGGTAAGTCGCCTTGCCGAAACCATGTCACTCCGTTTCAGTCGCATCCAGTTCACTCCCGACCTGATGCCGATGGACATTACGGGAACGGAGATCCTGCAGGAAGGATCTACCGGAAAGCGCGAATTTGAATTCGTGCGTGGTCCAGTGTTCGCCAATATTGTCTTGGCTGACGAGATCAACCGTGCGCCGTCGAAGACACAGGCTGCGATGCTCGAGGCTATGCAGGAGCACAAGGTCACTGTCGTTGGGCATACCTACCAGTTGCATCCTCCGTTTTTTGTGTTGGCGACGCAAAACCCGATTGAACAAGAGGGAACTTACCCGTTGCCGGAAGCGCAGTTGGATCGGTTCATGTTCCTCATCGAGCTGGATTACCCGGCGCGCGACGAGGAGATCATGATCGCCCGCACGACGACCGGCGTTTCGCTGCCGGTGCTGAGCGAAATCCTCGATGGCGAACGAGTGCTGACGTTTCAAGACCTTGTACGACGGGTACCTGTGCCGGACCACATCTACGAGTTCGCGGTCGACCTCACGCGGCGGACACGTCCGAAGAGTTCGGAAGCGCCAAATTGGCTCAGACCGCTGGTCGGCTGGGGGGCTGGACCGCGCGCCGTTCAATACCTGGTCTTGGGAGCCAAGGCTCGGGCGGCGCTCAGCGGAAGTTATATGGTACGGCTGGAAGACGTGATGGCGGTGGCCGAACCGGTGTTGACGCACCGAGTCATTACGACGTTCGCGGCGGAATCGGAGGGAATCTCCAGCCGCGATGTCGTCCGGCGTTTGGTCGAAGAACTCAGCGCACAGTAACCGCCGTCATGAAGCACCCATTCATCGAATCGCAGGTTCTTTCCCGCTTGTCGGCCCTGACCTTGCACCCGCGGATTCCTGTGTTAGGAAATGTCGCGGGCAAGCATCGCAGTCCGATCCGCGGGTCGAGTCTCGAATTCGCCGCCTACCGCAAATATGTTCCCGGCGATGATACTCGCCGACTGGATTGGCGCGCCTGGGGACGTAGCGATCGTTTTTATATCAAGGAATTCGAGGCTGACACAAACCTGCGTATGTGTCTGATCGTCGACACCAGCGGTTCGATGAATTTCGCCGGCCCGCAGATGACCAAGCTGGAATATGCCCGCCACCTTGCCGGTACGCTCGCTTACATGGCCGCGCGACAAGGAGACGCCGTCGGGCTGTACTGTGCCGGAAAGACGTTCAGCAAAGAGATTCCCCCCAAACGTAACACCGTTCACCTCCGCACCGTGCTCGATGAACTGGGCACCGTACAGGCCGCGGGAGAAACCGGTATGGCGGACGCGTTGCACGAGGCCGCCGAACGAGTGCCACAGCGAGCATTGATCATTATCATCTCCGATCTGTTCGTACCCCCCGACACGCTCCGCAGTTGCTTTCAACATCTCAAGTTTCGCAAACATGATGTGGCGGTTTTCCATCTTCTGGAACAAAACGAAATTGACTTCCGTTTTGATCGACCCGTTCGCTTCCTGGACATGGAAGGAGGCGCGCCGGTGTTGGCCGAACCTACCTTGATCGCTCGAAAATATCACGAAGCTCTGCAAACGTACCTTGCCGGTATTACCCAAGTGACTCGCGACGCCATGGTCGACTACCATCGTGTCCTGATCCACGAACCCTATGGCGACGTCCTCGCGCGATTCCTGCTATCACGCATGCCCAAAGGAGCACGTAAGTAAAAGTAAACCACTCCAAGTGAACAGCTCCAATTGAATAGACTGCGTCGATTGCTGCATCGATCATTCCCTTCGAAGCATTAACCTCATGACCTTTTTGCAACCCTTACTGCTGGCCGGCCTGCCGCTGATCGGACTACCGATCTTGATCCATCTGATCAATCGCCAGCGCCACCGGACCATCCCCTGGGCTGCCATGATGTTCCTGCTCGACGCCAAACGGATGACCAAAGGGATGGCCCGCATCCGCTTTTGGCTGATCATGACGATGCGGATGTTGGCAATCGCCGCCCTGCTGCTCGGTGTCGCGCGACCACTGGCCAGCGGGTGGGTCGGCCTGACCATGGGGGGGCAGGCGGAGACCACGTTGATCCTGTTGGATCGCTCGGCCAGCATGGAGCAGCAGGAGCTGCAAAGTGGTCTGTCCAAACGGGCGACGGCGGTCAGTAAGATCGCCGAGCTGATCAAAACATTGGGCGAAGATACGCGGATTGTGCTCATCGAGAATACAACTGTTCAGCCGATCCTGTTGGAGTCTTCTGCCACTCTCAGTAAGCTCGCTGAAACCGGTCCGACCGACACGTCGGCCGATATTCCCGCCATGTTCCAGGCAGCGCTGGATTATGTCGCTGACAACCAGGTAGGACGGACAGATGTCTGGGTCTGCTCGGATCTCCGTGCGTCCGATTGGAAGCCGGACGATGGACGGTGGAGTGCCATTCGCGCCGGATTCGAAAAGGCCGAGGGGCTACGGTTTAATCTGCTTTGTTATCCCGAGCTGCCGCAAGACAATGTTTCCGTGTGGGTCGATGAAGTGCATCGCATTGTTAGTGGTTCCTCGGCCGAATTGCAATTGGACATCACGTTGGAACGATCCGGCACGGCGGCGACGCCGCTACGTGTCCCCTTGGAGATTTTTGTCAACGGTACGCGGTCGGTGGTGAATGTGGAAATGACGGACAGTCAATTCGCATTGCAGGGGCACACCATCCCTTTGGATTCGCTCAACGCCGAAGGGTCCGGACACGTCGAAGTTCCTACCGACTCGGGAGCTGCGGACAATTCCTTTTTCTTTGCCTTTGCCATTCCACCGGACCAGCATACGATCATTGTTTCGGATGAATCTCGCGTTGTCGAACCTGTTCGCATCGCCGTAACATCCGGCAGCGATCCGTCACTCAGCTACACGGCCGAAGTCGTGGCGCCGTCGGCGTTGCAGACCGTCGATTGGTCGCAGGCCTGTTTGTTGGTGTGGCAGGCACCGCTGCCGTCGGGTGCTGCAGCCGAGTCACTTCAGCGATACGCGACAAGTGGCCGGCCGGTGATATTCTTCCCACCGGCCCAACCCAATGACCAGACGCTTTACGGAATCCACTGGGGGACGTGGCAGGAACTGGGGACAACACCGACGGGCGTCAGCAATTGGCGGGATGACAGCGATTTGTTGGCCGATTCGCGGAGTGGCACGAAGCTGCCGTTGGGGAAGTTGCGAGTGCAGCGTTACTGCACGTTGGAAGGAGACGGGATCCAGCTGGCTCGACTGGACGACGGTCGGCCACTGTTGCTGCGAAGCGCAGCCAATGCGGAAAACGTCTATTTTTGTGCGACGCTTCCGGGAGAAGAGTACTCCACGTTGGCCCAGGACGGAGTGACGTTCTACGTCATGTTGCAAAGGGCGATTGCCGAGGGAGCGGCGGTGTTGGGAAGTGCCAAGCAAGCAGAAGCCGGGGCGGTTGCCGCTGCCGAAGTTGTCGACTGGACGCCGAGCACGGATGCGCCGCAAGACGTGTTGTCGATTCAGCGCCCCTATCGCGCCGGTGCCTACGAAAAGGACGCTCGTCGTATTGCTATCAATCGTCCCCACAGCGAAGACGCGACGACGACGCTTGATGACACGGCGCTACAGCAGATCTTTCAGGGGTTGACCTACCTCCGAGTGGACGACCGGGTAGGTGATACCTCATCCTTGGCCAACGAAATCTGGCGAGCTTTTTTGGTAACGATGGCGGTGGCGTTGTTGGCGGAAGCCTGGTTGTGCGTCGGATGGAAGTAGTCGGCAGTCGAGACGGTAGATAGACACAGACATGGAATCGCTGAAGTTTTTAACAACGCCGGCCTTTGCTGTCCTGGGCGGACTTTTCGTCTTGGCCACGGCGGCGGTTTCGTTTGTCGGCTGGCAGCGCGGGGGCTACAAACGAGAAACGGCGATTCTGGAAATCCTGCGGTTTGTTATTGTCGCAATGGTGGCGGTAACGCTCAATCAACCGGAATGGTTGGAGGAATTCCGACCGGAAGAACGTCCAACGCTCGTTGTGCTGGCAGATGAGTCCGGCAGCATGGACACACGCGATGTGCTGGATCCAACCAACCCAGCGGCGCTCCCCCAGACGCGTACCGAATCGATCCAACCATGGCTCGATCCGACGACTTGGCAAGGTTTGAACGAACGTTTTGACGTGGTGATTGAGAAGTTCTCGTCGACGCAGACGGACCCCAAGAGTGCGACGGACGTGAATCAGGCCTTGGAGAGCGTGTTGGAGTCACACGACAACCTCCGCGGTGTCGTGTTTCTGTCGGATGGTGATTGGAATGACGGCGAACCTCCGGCGCGCGCTGCAAGCCAATTGCGAGTCAAGGATACTCCAGTGTTTGTCGTGGCGACCGGCAGCGATACGCGACTGCCCGACGTGGAACTGACTCGCGTCGATGCACCCACGTTCGGTGTCGTCAACAAGACGATGCGAATCCCGTTTACGATTGATAGCGCACTGCCCCGCGACGTTCAGGCAACGGTAACGTTGACTCCTTCGCAAGGCGCGCCGATCACGCAGCAAGTGACCATTCCTGCACGCAGTCAACTGCAGGACGCGCTGACTTGGCGTCCGGAACAGACTGGCGAATTCGAATTGACCGTGAACGTTCCAAAACAACCGGAGGAACGAGTCGAAGAAAATAATCAAAAAACAGTTCCCATCTCGATTCGCGAAGAGGCCCTGAAGGTCTTGCTGGTTGAGTCCTACCCCCGCTGGGAATATCGGTACTTGCGCAATGCACTGGAACGCGATCCAGGGGTCGACGTCGCCTGCCTGATGTTCCATCCAGGTTTGTCAAAAGTTGGCGGTGGTAAGGGGTATATCGACGCTTTTCCTGCGACACTGGATCAGCTGTCGCAATACGACGTCATCTTTTTGGGCGACGTGGGGATTTCCGAAGGCCAACTGACGGCCGAACAATGCCGTCTGATCAAAGGGCTGGTGCAGAGTCAAGCGAGCGGGTTGATCCTCATGCCCGGCATGCACGGTGGGCATCTTTCGCTGATTGGATCGGAACTTGAGGAGCTTTATCCGGTTCAATTGGATATCACGCAGCCGGGGGGGTGGGGTGCGCGCCTCCCTGCGCAGATGGAACTTACGGAAACGGGAAGGCAAAGCCTGCTGACAAAGTTGGAGGATTCCGAAGAAGATAATGCCCAACTGTGGGAGTCGCTGCCAGGGTTTCAGTGGTACGCACCGGTCTTGCGCGCCAAGGCGGGGACTGAGATTCTGGCCCGACATAAAAGTGAATCCAATCAATTTGGCCGGATCCCATTATTGGTGACTCGTACGTTTGGCACTGGCAAAATCCTGTTTATGGGAAGTGACGGTGCGTGGCGTTGGCGCGAGGGCGTGGAGGACAAATACCATTATCGTTTTTGGGGACAAGTCGCGCGCTGGATGGCCTACCAACGTAGCATGGCACAGGGGGAATCGATGCGCTTGTTCTACTCGCCCGATCGCCCCCAAAGTGGCGACGTTGTGACGCTCAATGCCAATGTCATGAGCCTGTCAGGAGAGCCGCTTCAACGCGGTACCGTTCTGGTGCAGGTCGTGGCGCCCTCGGGAAAAACCGAAAGCGTCCGCCTAACGGCACAAGGGGATGAATGGGGATTGTTCACGAATAACTTTACGCCCGAAGAAAACGGCGAATATAAACTGGTGCTGTCCTGTCGCGAAAATAGTTCTACTCTTAACACCTCCTTGAGCGTCCAGGGCGTGGTGCGCGAACGAATGGGCAAACCCGTACGACTAGATGTATTGGAGGAAATTGCCGCCATTACTCGCGGTAAAATGGTCAAACCAAGCGAAATCGGCGGTTTGGTGAATGAGCTGTTGGACTTGCCGGAACCTGACCCCATCGTCCGGCGTCTGAGGTTATGGTGCCATCCGCTATGGGCCAGTACGATCGTGGGATTATTAGGAGTATTTTGGGTCGGCAGGAAATGGACCGGGACGATATAGCCCGCCAGCTGTCGCGGCAGGTTCGAAATCAAGTTGAAAATGGTGCAACGCACGCGGTACAATGAGCAGCGACCGGACGGTTTGGTCGAGAAATGACCCAGGGCCCACAATCACGGGCCCACAATCACGGGCCAACGAACAGGAAACCAGCCCATGCAATTACACAGTGGACATGACCATTTGGAAATCCCGGACGGGATGCGCGAGCGGTTAGAGCATTTTCGGCAGAGGGTATGGATCGTCAAGATCGCCGAAGGGTTACTAGCGGCGCTCTTTGGCCTGGTGTTGTCGTATTTGTTTGTGTTTGTCTTGGACCGCTTATGGGATACGCCCACGATCGTGCGCGTCGCCTGTCTGTTGGGTGGTATGTTAGGGCTGGCGGTCTGGTTCCCGATGAAGATGCACCGTTGGGTCTGGCGAACGCAGAAGCTGGAGCAGGTTGCCAGGTTATTGCGATTCAGTTTTCCGCGTCTGTCCGATCAGATGCTGGGGATCATCGAGCTGGCTCATAGCGACTTCGAACAGGGGCGGTCGCACGAGTTGTGTCAGGCGGCGATGCGACAGGTCGACGAGCAATCGCAGGGGCATGATTTCTCCCATGCAGTGCCTCATCCGCGTCACAAGCGGTGGGCGTTGGCGGCAGGGTTCCCGTTGTGTTTGGCGCTGTTGGCCTTGCTGTTGGTACCCGCCGCCGGTGGCAATGCACTGGTCCGCTGGTTGATGCCGTGGGCCCATACCGAACGTTACACGTTCGCCCAATTGGAAAAGTTGCCCGACAAAGTCTATGTCCCTTACTCCGAGCGGTTCGATTTCGAAGCCACTCTCAAAGAGGATACGGAATGGTCGCCGGAAACGGCGAAGATTCGCTACGGCCGACAGCGTCCGATCGAAACGGAGCGCGCTGGAGAGAAGTACGAGTTCGAACTGCCGCCGCAAAAGGAAGCGGACAAGTTGACAGTCAAAGTGGGCGATGCTCGCAAGCAGGTGGCGGTCGAGCCGACGTCACGGCCGGAACTGAAATCTGTAGCCGCGGAAATTGTCTTGCCAGCGTATCTGCAATACTCTCACAATCTCCAGCGCGATGTTCGTGGTGGTGTGTTGTCGGTCGTCAAAGGAAGTAACGTGAAGATTCGCGCGGAAGCAACTCGCGAATTAACAGCCGCTTCCTTCAACGATAAGTCGATTTCAGTGGATGGCTCGACGCTTCAGGTGCCCGGTTGGAACGTCACCGATAATACAGAATTCCACTTGCGATGGCGCGACAACTTGACGTTGACCGAGAAACAACCCTTCCGGGTTTCGGTCGTGGCGATGGACGATCGAGCCCCGACCGTGTTATGCGACAAACTCGCGCGCGTGCAGATACTGCTGGAAGACGAAGTCTTGTCGTTCGACATGATGGCCGAGGATGATTTTGGCGTCCGGCAGGTGGGGTTGGAATGGGAAGGGATTGAGGATCCCGTCAAGAACCCGCATCCGGCACTCGGCGAGACCGTCATCGCGGCCGGCGGGCCCGAGATGGCGAACTTGAATTGCCGCGCCAGCTTTTCGGCGAAAAGCCAAGGTGTCGCGCCACAGACGTTGATCGTACGGATGTACGTCGAGGATTATTTACCAGGGCGCCAGCGTGTTTATACGCCAGAGTATGTCCTGCATGTCCTCAGTCCGGAAGAACATGCGATTTGGCTCACCAGTCAAATGCGCAAATGGTTCCGCCAGGCACAGGAAGTCTATCGCCAGGAACAGCAGTTGCACGAAACGAATAAGGAATTGCGGGCGCTGCCAACCGACCAGTTGGCATCACCAGAGAACCGCCGTCGCATCGAAACGCAGGCTGCCGCCGAACAGGCCAATGGTCGCCGATTGGGTGCGTTGACGATGGCCGGGGAAGAGCTAGTGAAGCAGGCGGCGCGAAACGACCAATTCAACGTCGCCACGCTCGAAGGTTGGTCAGACATGTTGGTGTCACTAAAGGACATTGCCAATAATCGCATGCCGTCGGTGGCCGACCTCTTGAAGAACGCTTCGACCGCGCCGGCGACGCCCTCGGACAAGCCCCCGACAGCGGGCAGTCCGGCCGATTCGCAAAAGCCTTCCGCTCCCCAAGTGGGCAATAACCGCGATCAGAAAACGGGCGGCGGTCCGCCACCGGAAGATGACGGTAAACCCAAACCTCCTATTCCGTCGATTTCCGACGTCGAATCCAGCTTTAACGACGTTCCCGAAAAGAAAGACGGTGACGCGCCACCACCGAAGTCCGGTGCGGGCAAGTTGACCCTTCCGGTAACGACCGTCATGGGCGGCGGCAAGCCACAGGAGGGCGGACAATGTTCGGCACAGCAAGAAGAAATGGACGAAGCCATTGCACAGCAGGAAGATCTGTTGGCCGAGTTTGCCAAGGTGGCCGAGGAATTGCAGAAGATTTTGGATAACCTGGAAGGAAGCACCTTTGTCAAACGGCTCAAGGCGGCCTCCCGTCGCCAACAAGAGATTGCCAATGACGTGAATAAGTCCGTCAATCAGTCGTTTGGGGTCTCGCTGAAGGACATCAACGAAGAATCGAAATTGGCCTCCACGAAAGTCGACGAGCGCGAAAAGGCACAAAGCGACGATGTCTATATCATTCAGGAGGATCTACAAGCGTTCTTTAATCGAGTGCAGGATGGCAAATTCCAGACGGTACTCAATGAGATGAAGGAAATGCGCGTTGTCACGCATCTGCGGGATATCGGTGGTCAGGTGGTCGACAACATGCAAGGACGCGCGATTGCCCACGCCGAATTCTGGTCGGACCACCTCGATCGGTGGGCCGAGCAGTTGGTTGGGCCAGGTTGCCCGGGCGGTACGTGACCGGGCGGAAATGGCGTCAGTTTGCCGCCTTCGATCGTTCTGGAAGTAATGAAGATTTTGGAAAAGGAAATCGGTCTGCGGGAAGAAACGCGTACAGCCGAGCAGGCCAAGCCCGCTTGGGACGAAGTGGATTATCTCGACAAAGCCAATGGATTGTCTGAAACGCAAGAGACGCTTGCCCGTCGCACCGGTGAGGTTGTCAAATCCATTCGGGAGCTGCCGGATGGTGAGGCCAACTTTGCCAAAGAAATCGGTTTGTTGACGGTCGTTGAACAGGTCATGGACGAGACTACCGGCATTTTATCGCGTCCCGATACCGGCCCGGAAGCAATTGCGGCGGAGACCGAGGCGATTGAATTGTTGCTGCAAACCAAGCGGGTCAATCCCAACAGCGGTGGCGGCGGCGGTTCCAATCCCGGCGGTGGTGGCACCGGCGATACGACGGATGTCGCACTCGCTTTACTCGGCATTGGTGACGAAAAAATGGCTCAGAAAGTCGATCGCGCGACGGAACAGACAACGGGTGTCACCGGTAGCAACTGGCCCGCCGAATTCCGAGCGGGTTTGGACGCCTACTTCGGAGCCATCGAACAAGCAACGCAATAGCCGGACAAGTGCGCGTTCCGCCGGCTAACACATGTCTTGAAGGAGAAGAGATCGTGAATCGCATGGCCATGCGCCGATGGTTTATCCGGCTTGGAATGTCCGCCAGCTGTGTATTTGGTCCGCAGCTTACCGAGATCCGGAACGCGGTCGCGCAGGATGAAGTCGCAGATGTCGCAGAAGTTGTCATGCAGCCGGTGCAGGGATTCGACGTCTATCCGAATACTGGATCGCCTGAAGTCATCGAATCCGTTCGGCAACGACATACGGTCTACGTGCAGCGGATGATTGCCGAATTGGATCGTGTCTGCCACCTGGACGACGAACAACGGAAGAAACTGACCGTGGCCGGCAAAGGCGTCGTCGAAGAAATTATTGCGAACCTCCGCAAAAGCATGGAACCACCCGTACCAGCCGATCCCGCCGAAGAAGCTCCCCAGCCGGTGGCCGGGGGGATTAATTTGGAAGCCGTAGAAGCGAGAATCGACTTGAACGGCGTCAATCAGCAACTGGCAGTGCGGCGGAGATTTCGAGGCCAAGCGGAATTAGTAGTGAATTTGCTTGACGTTGGAGGGCCGTTTCAACCCCACCAGTCGTTGCCGGTGGACGACAACAAGCTTTGGCAAGAGACCGTGGACGAACTGCTGACGGCGGAACAACGAACGCGGTTGGCAGATTTCGTCAATCGGCGCCTCAACCGTCAGCGAATTGCCTACCGCCAACGTGTGCTTGACGCAATGGAACAGGTCTGGTGGCTCAGTGACGAGCAGGCAGAAGATGTTGCCGCGTTGATTGGTAAGTCCCTACCGGACGCCGCGAAGATTGATGTCAATGAAATGTCGGTCGCCAGCGAACTGACGGCGAAAAGTGCGTACGCGGGACCGCAAGATGTCATGCAGTACTTGCAGGACCTTCACGACAACGGACTTGTCGCCATCTTGGCGGAATCGCAGGTCGAGAACTGGGAAATCGATCGACAACAGATCGTCGCAATGTTGCAGTCCAATGCGCAAGTTCGCGTGTGGAATGCCTGGCAGGGTCCCGTGCCAATGGCAGTGCCAGCCGCTCAGTTCATTCCCGCCCTGCCGCTCGTCCCGGCGGCACCCGTGGTCGTGCCGGAGCCTGGAGTCGCGCAGTAAGCAGCCGGCAGTTTGTCGCACGAGGAGATCGCCATGATTCATAGCACCCATTACCAGCGACGGCGGATATTGGCGGTCTCGGCGATCGTTATGCTCAGTGGTGTCTCTCTTACAGAAGCTCAGGAACCACTCGGCCAGGTGCAAATCGAGTTGGATTTCGAGTTGGCTTCGGACGTTTTTGTGGACGGTGATTTGGAATTCGCCGAGCCAATGAATGATCGGTTGCCCGATTTGTCGGCTCCGCAGGACCTGTTGGCTCCGCACATAGAATCTCCGGTTGGTCTATTAATCAACGATGTCTTTATCGACGATGCTCGGATCTCGCTGTCCGACGAACAGATTGCGGGGATTCGGCGAGACGTCACCGACTATCTTCAATCGCAGATTGACCGTTTGGATCAGGTTTCTACGTTGACCGCCGAACAACATCAAAAGTTGGAGGTCGCCGTCAAGGGTATGGCGGAAAGTTTTATTCAGCGGCACCAGCAGAAGTTGGTGGAGATTGTCGATCGAAAGACTGCGGGAACAGAAGAAAAATTGACAGCAGCGGGATTGCCGCGCGTCAAAGCCAAGACGATGCTAACCAGCCGCCGCATGGCTGCCGCGGAGGGAGTGATCATGTGCGAGCCGGCGATGCGGCTGGAAGAAGACCCGCTTTGGGCGGATACGGTGAACCAGCTGTTGACCGACGAGCAGGCGAAGTTACTTGATCGTGCCATCCGAGAGTGGAGCGAGCAGGAGTGTGATCTGTTCGCCCTGCAATTCGTATACGCCATCGACCGCTTGATCGGCTTGACTGCCGACCAGCGACGTGGGCTTGCAAAACTGGCCAGCGAGCACTGGCATCAACAAGCTGAGGCGCAGGATATCATGTCGCGGACCGTAGCCCAACAGCTTGCCAGCACCCGAGCTCCCGTTCGTCCGGACGCAATGGAATTGGTTGGTGCGTTGCTTAAAGGTGAGGCTGCCAACAGTCTTACTCCCTCGCAATTACTGCGAATGGACAGACAGCGGGCATTGCTGACGAGCTATTTCCAAAATGCGGCGGCGACGGTAGGTCGGTTGGCCCAGCCAAGATCAATTGTAGTACGTGCGAAGAATCAGTTGCCACCCCAGGCCGAGCCTTAACGACAAGTATCACTACACCATGAGTATTCGAATTCAACTTACCGACGTCACGACCGAAGTTGGGGGACGACCTTTCTCTTACTTGTGCACGGCACTCGTGGCCGTGGCACTGGTTGCCGCACCGGTTTGTGGGCAGGGGCCGTCGATTCGTTATGGCGCGCAGGTGCCGTCGGACGTAAAGCTGACGTACGAGCGCGGTTTAAAATACCTGGCAACGACACAACAAGAAGACGGGTCGTGGGCGGGCGGCCAGACCGGGGGGGGCATTACGGGGTTATGTCTAATGGCGTTTCTTGCCAGCGGCGAGGATCCCAACTATGGCCAGTACAATGTCCAGGTTCGGCGTGCGGTCCGCAGCATTATCCGCAGCCAGAACGTGTCCACCGGCTACATCCCAAACAGCATGTACCACCATGGTTTTGCGTGCCTGGCGTTGGCTGAGGCCTATGGCACGGTGAACGACTCGCTCGTCTGGGATACCAATGATGCTGGCAAGCAGCGATCGATCGGCGAGGCGTTGGAGCTGGCCGTTCGCTGTTCGATCACATCGCAACAAAAGAATCCGCAAGGCGCCTGGCGATATTCGCCCGACGCTCGCGATGCCGACACATCGGTGGCAGGTGCTGTGATGATGGGGTTGCTCGCTGCGCGCAACGCGGGTATCGAAGTTCCCGACGAAGTGGTCGACAAGGCGATCAAGTACTTCCACAGCAATACCTCGGACAGTGGGATGGTTGCGTATTCCGGTGGCATTGGCGGCATGGGCGAATCGATGAACCGATCGTCCGTAGCGACCTTGGTATCTGCCGTGGGAAAACGCAAGGAATCGAAAGAATTCAAAGCGACCCTGCAACACATTACCTCGCGGTTGGACCATCAAGAGTCTGGGCATCCGTTCTACTTCCGTTATTACATGGCACAAGCACTGTTCCAGGGTGACTTCGATGCCTGGACGAAATGGAAGGAAGAAAACATCCAGATCATTCGCGGGATGCAGCAGGACGATGGCAGTGTCCCCGCCAATTATGGTCCGGCCTATGGCACGGCCATGTCACTACTTTCCCTGGCCCTCGACTTTCGCTTCCTGCCGATCTATGAACGTTAATTACTATCGCTCAAAGTTTCTCGCAACAATCCGCATGTCATTTGTTGCAGCCGTTCGCCTGTTTGTTATCGTCGCTGGTACGATGCCATGGCCGCATCCTGCCAGTGCTCAGGATGCCCAGAATGCCCAGGCAACGACCGCGACGACGCCATCAGCTAGTGGCGACAACGCATACCAGCAAACGTTGTTGTGGAAGAACCAGGACCAGCTGGTGGGGCGCTTATTGAGCGCTGACGAAAAGTTGATCGTATGGGAGTCGCCGCAGTTTGCCACACCGCTGCGAATAGAGATTCCGCATCTCACCCACATTTCATTCCCACTCGAAGAAGCTGCGTCGCGTCGCACCGACCCGTTCGTGATCGCCACGCACGGCCAGCAGATTGTGTACGGTGAATTGCTGGCCTTGGATAAAGACCAAATCAAGATTCGCAGTGGCAAGCACGGCGAGCTGGCCCTTAAGAAATCCGAGGTCCGCAGTTTTCGCCGGTTGAGTAACACGCACGCGTTGTACACCGGACCAAACAGCTTGGAAGATTGGAGCACGTTGTCGCCCAGTCGTCAGATGGGGCAGTGGAGCACGACACCGGAACATCACGTTACTACCAAGGTGATTGGTGCCGAGATGTTTCGCGACATGCAGCTTCCTGAGATTTCGCAAATTGATATCGAATTGCGATGGGATCGAAGTAAACCCGGATTCGTCATTGCGTTTGCTCCGCCAGGCGTTACTCGATTGGCTCAGAAGACAATTAAGCTCGAGACCTGGGACAATGAACTAGTTTTACAGATCCTGACTGATTCAGGCAACTTTGAGCAACTGCTGACGATTACTTCTGAGATGAAGAGCCTCTATTTGCGGTTGTTGTGGAACAAGCAGAAGGGAGAGTTTTCTGTCTACGATCAGCGAGGGCGGTTGCTGGGTAAACTGGTAGCCGAGGACGCTGGCGGTCGGGACTTGACCGGATTGTACATCCAAAACAAAGGGGCGGATCTAACGGTGTCGCATGTGCGTGTCAGCAGCTGGAACGGGCAGGTGCCACACAAGGTTGAGGACGAAATCAGTTCAATTCAAAAGAGCGACGGGACAACCATTTCCGGTAAGATCTTGGCTTCGGAAAGTACCGATCGCGGGATCACAGTGGAATTGGCCGATGGCAAGTCGGAAGTGTTGATGCTTGATGAGATCGACAGCGTGGATTTCGGCGAAGCGCCCGAACCGCCGGCGGATCCACGATCGCTACAGATCGACTATTTCGATGGCACGTTGGTGCTCGGCCAATTGGTCGCCATTTCCGATGATGTTGCTATGTTGCAAACGCGATTTAGCAGTGATCCGGTTCGTTGTCCCCTCCACGGCGCTCGAATGCTGAAGTTCCCGGAAGGAGAAGCCCCCAGGGTAGAGACGGTTGGTCGCATGGAGTTGCCAAATGTGACCTTGCACGGCACGTTGGCCCCGGTTGGCGAGGAGGAAAGTCTGGGATGGAAACCCGTCGGCGCGATTGATGCCAGCCGATTGTCATTGGATAAACCGGCCCGCATTGAGTGGGGACTGGCCCGTGAGGACGGCACAGCCAAGATCGACGATGGTGACGAGGATGAAGCTGCCGCGGAACGTCGTGAAAAATTTACAGATGTCCTTCACCTCCGCAATGGCGACGTGATTCCCTGCCATCTGTACGGGATCAACGAAGAAGAAATGGCCGTCGAGACTCCGTTCTGCGATGTGACGCAGATTCCCACCAGCGCTGTGAAAGCCATTGAGTTAGGTGGAAATACCGAGTCAATCACGCGAGGGTTTGGCAACGAGTGGGTCGTCAATGGCGATAAAAAACAGGTCGACCGCTCTCCGAATCGTGTAGTATTCAAGGGAAATGCAAACCTCGAACACGAGCTGCCGCTCAACGGTAATGAGATCGCCTTCAATCTCAAGTGGAATGCTTCGGCGCCCGCTCTGTTGAATCTCACCTTCAAGGGGAATCCGCAACAACAAGCGCCCAACCTGCTGATCTACTATCTCAGCGGTCAAAT
>JAGQPD010000745.1 GCA_020426865.1 Planctomycetales bacterium | reverse complement strand
TTTCGTTCGGACTGGGGGTTTACCGTTCGCTGCAAAAATGCGATTCGGTGGGCAGTATGCGGGTGTAGCCATTCCCATCGAGATCGCGAGGACGCGGGATCCATCGTTTCTAACATCCGCGCATAGCGGGCCTGTGCCGCGCGCACTCCACCTCGAACACTGCCCAGTTGACGCACTGCCCAAAGATCGGCGTCGTATTCCAGCAGTTTTGCGTACCAACCGAAAGCTATTCCGCCGAGCGTCACAATCAGCAGCGACCCCACAAGACAGGCAATGGGATGATGCGAGTACCAGGGCTGCAACGTGCCCCACCAGGCAATGGGGACGCACATTCCCAGTAGCCGCCACCAGAGGTGGTGTCGCGCGATGTGCGCTAATTCATGGGCAAATGCAGCTTCGACTTCCTCAGCCGGGACCGAACGAAGCAGACCATCGGTCAAGAATACATAGCGGCACAACGGCGTGACTCCGGCGACCGCCGCATTGCAGACGCGACCGTCCGTGGGCCACACCAGGATTTCGCCAAGCTTCAGTCCGCTGCGCGCCGTGAGGTGCTCCAGACTCCATCGCAAGGGACCAGCCGGCAGCTTGGGCGATCGCCACAAGGCACGTAGCAGTAACGGATACGTCGCGAGTAGCAGCATCAACATCGCGGCAATCACCCAGCCAGCCAGTTCGTTGGCATTCCAGGTTGGCCTCAGCAGATGGGCGACGTCGAGGCTCAAGAACAGAAACAGCAGCGGTCCGATCGACATCCCGAAATACAGTCGGGCTTGAACCATGACATATTGCAGACGCGAGATAGACGAATGGCCGGTGTCCAATGATGTGTCAGCGTTCTGCAGTTGCTGCGCAGCCCGGTCGACATCGTAGTACGCAGCCCACGCCAACGTGAGCGGCAAAAGCAACGGTGCCAAGATCAACGACTCGGCGGCAACTGGCAGCGTGCCGAGCCCGAGATTGATACGGACGTAGGTTGGCCAGTCGAGTCCGATTACGATGGCTACGGAAACGGCCAACCACAACCACGTATGGATGGTCTGCCATCGGCGAAACTGTCGCAAGCCCTGACATGCCGAAGGCGAACGCAAGATGAGGCGATGAGCGGTGGGCAATGAAAACCCGACAGGTAAGAGCGAGAGCAAGGCGACGGCCAGCCCGACGATCGCGGTCCTCATCGCGCCATTGCCCAACGGCTCGACCTGGTCGCCCGGGGCGAGGGCAAGCGAGCTGAGGGCGGCGAGCGCAACCACGATCAACATCGACATCAGTCCGTTTGGAAAAGTGTGCGGTGTACCGTGAATCGACGGTAGGGACGAAGGAAAAGCCTGGAAGGGCGCGCGACGAGAACGGCCCGGCGGCAAGCCCTATTTTCGAGCCTAATTACGCCGGTGGCTTTCCGCAAGGATTTTCGTTGATTTCCGCCCGGTGACTATTGCAGCCACGCCGGTAAATCGTCGGCTCGAGGCATTTCAATCACCTCAGCGCTTTGAATGTGCGGGTGGTTCCTCACCTCGTCCAACGCTACGTTCGAAGGAGCGCTATCGAGATTTAGTACGCCAATCGCATTGCCACCTGGTGCTGCGCCCGCACGCCCCACTGTCATCTGCGCAATATTTACCTGGTGCTTGCCAAACACGGTACCGACATTCCCGATGATTCCAGGCACGTCCGAGTGGCTGAAGACCAGCAAGACGCCATCCATGTAGGCTTCCAAACGGTACTCACCCAAGCGGACCAGGCGGGGCATGTCATTGCCGAACAATGTTCCGGCGACAGTATAACTGTCCTTGTCGGTGACAAGATCGGCACGGATCGAAGAACGAAATGCGCCTTGCTCGGGGTCGCATTCAGTCGACACCTCGATCCCCCGTTCGTGCATGAGGACTTCCGCATTGACGATATTGACCGGTTCGTTCATTGCGCGTTCGAGCAATCCTGCGCAGAAGGCGGCGGTCAGCAGTTTAACATCTTTGGTTGCCACGTCACCTCGATAGAAAAGGCGGCACTTGTTAGGTTGGCCATCGTGCCATTGGGCGAGGAAACGTCCCAAGCGGTGGGCGACGTTCAGGAAGCCGCGCAAGGAGTGAAGTGTCTTGGGGTCGACCGCGGCCGCGTTGACTGCGTGGCGAATTTCACCGTGTTGTAGAAAATTCACCAGCAGTTGCACGCCTTCGATGGCGACTTGCGTTTGCGCTTCTTCGGTGCTCGCACCTAAATGGGGCGTGCAAACGACGCCGGGCATGCCGAACAAGTCGTTTTGCGTGCATGGTTCGTCGGGGTACACATCCAGGGCGATCCCGGCGAGCCTACCGGACTTCAAACCCGCGACCATGGCATCCTGGTTGTAGATACCGCCTCGGGCGCAGTTAATCAGCCGCGCGCCCGGTTTGATGATCTCCAATTCCGCCATGTCGATGAGGTTTTCGGTTTCCGGCGTAAGCGGAGTGTGCACGGTAAGATAGTCGACCGACGGGAGCATATCACGTACGCTGGGAGAGAGCTGAATGCCCATTTCGGTCGCCCGCTCATCTGACATAAACGGGTCATATCCGATCACGCGCATCTTGAAGGCGCGCGCGCGGCTAGCAACTTCTCGACCGATCCGTCCCAAGCCGACGATGCCCAATGTCTTGTCGGCCAGTTGTGTGCCCATGTAGGAACCGCGGTCCCACCGACCTTCGATCAGGCTTTGGTAGGCGGGGGCAATGTTGCGTGACATGGCCAGCATCAAGGCGAAGGCATGTTCGGCGGTGCTGAGCGTATTACCGGTGGGTGTGTTCATCACGATGATGCCTTGACGCGTCGCGACCGTCTTGTCGATGTTATCGGTCCCCACGCCCGCCCGTACGATCGCCTTCAGACGCTGATTGCCTTCGAGTGCCTTGGCATCCAACTTCACGCCGCTGCGGCAGATGGCA
>JAGQPD010000744.1 GCA_020426865.1 Planctomycetales bacterium | reverse complement strand
CTGGCGTCCGTTTCGCGTCTGGAGGAGTTTCCGGCCCGTTCGGTGGAACGTGTGGGTCACCGGGAAGTGATTCAATACCGAGGTGGGATCATGCCGCTGGTCCACTTGGGCAGCAGTTCGTACGGATATGGCGAAGAGTCCAACAACGGCCAGTTTCAAGTGGTGGTATGTGGACGCGGTTCCAAAAACGTCGGATTTGTCGTCGGGCAGATACTCGACGTCGTGGACCAGGCAGGCGACAGTGACGACGTGGACCTCACCAGCGATACGCAGATCATCGCCGACCGAGTGACGCAGATTGTCGACGTGAACAGCCTGATCGAGTCCCATTTTCCGGAATTGGCCAATCCCATCTTCGCGGCATAATCGGCAAGGCAATCGCATCATGCAGACTACCGAAACACAGCGTACCTACTGCACGTTCAAGGTCGATCACCTGTACTTTGGCGTCGAGGTGCACATGGTACAGGAGGTCATTCGATTCCAGCGGATGACGCGCGTACCGATGGGACCAGCAGTCGTCCAAGGCCTGATCAACTTGCGAGGCCAACTCGTGACGGCGATCGACCTGCGAAGACGACTGGGACTCGAGGAAAGAGCGTCGGACGTGGAGCCCATGAACGTCGTCATACGCACGACCGACGGATCGGTCAGCCTGTTGGTGGACGAGATCGGCGACGTGATGGTCGTTGAAGAAAATTGTTTCGAGCCCCCACCTGAGACTCTTCAAGGATTACCCCGCCACATGATTCGCGGTGCCTACAAACTGGATGGGCGATTGTTGTTGGTCCTGGACACCGCCCGAGTCGTTGATACAACTTCCCCCCAAACTCATATCTAGTCGAAGAGGAGCGTTCCGTGTTCATCAAGAATCTGACCGTGTCGGCAAAACTCATTACACTCATGGTAATCTTCGCCATTGGACTTATCGGATACGGTGCGTGGTCCCTTTCCACGCTCAACGTCGCCAAAGTCCACGGCCCTTATTATAACCGTATCGTGCGGAACAAGGACCTGATTGCTGACATCTTGCCTCCACCGGAGTACATCATCGAATCCTATTTGATGGTGCTCCATATGGCCGACGAGGTAAATGAGCAGGCGTCCCGCACGACAATCGAAGCGTTGGTTCAACGGAGCCGCGAGCTCAAGGTGGAATTCGACGCACGCCATGATTTCTGGACGAACGAACTCCCGGACGGAGCAATGAAGAACGAAATGATCGTCACCGCCTATCGGCCGGCGGTCGAGTTCTTCCGGATTCGTGACGAGCAATTTCTGCCCGCTTGTATCGCGGGTGACGCGGCTCTGGCCAATCAACTTGCACGTGGAGTCCTCCAGGAAAAGTACGAAGAACACCGATCGGCCATCGACAACGTCGTTAAAATGGCAACGCAAAGGGCAATTGAGGAAGAGCAGGCCGTGACGGCGACGGTCAAGATGCGAGTCGCTTGGTCGTGGGTCATTGCCTTCGTGGTCGCCGTCGTCAGTGCCACGTTAGGGGCTTACATCTCCCGAGTTACGGTTAGGCCGTTACGTCAATCCGCAGAGAACTTGCGGAAGGTGGCCAACACCGATCTTGCAGCCATTGGCCGGCGGATGCGGGCCAACGCACAAGAAACGTCCAACCAGGCGACGCTCGCCAGCGGTGCGGCCGAGGAGGTCAACGCCAACGCACAGGCCCTGGCCACGGCCGTGGAGCAATTCGAAGCGAGCATCAAGGAGATCTCAAGCAACGCATCGGGCGCGGCGAACGTCGCTGCGACCGCTGTCGCCGCGGCCGATCAAACCAATGGCACGATCACCAAGCTGGGCGAAAGCAGCGTCGAGATCGGCAACGTGATTAAGGTGATCAATTCGATCGCCGAACAAACCAACCTCTTGGCACTCAATGCGACGATCGAAGCCGCTCGCGCCGGTGAGGCCGGCAAGGGATTCGCCGTTGTGGCCAACGAAGTGAAAGAGTTGGCAAAAGAGACAAGCAAATCGACCGAGGACATCATTCGCAAGATCGAGACGATCCAGCTCGACACGCAAGCCGCTGTGGAGGCCATTCGGCGCGTCAGTGAAATTATCAATCAGATCAACGAATCGCAGAACGCCATTGCCAGTGCCGTCGAAGAGCAGACAGCGATGACCTCGGAGATTTCCCGTAACATCGCGGAAGTGGCGCAGGGAAGCGGGGAGATTGCCAAGAACATTTCCATCGTGGCGGAAACCGCTCAGGGGACGAGCAAGGAAACGGCCGAGACGCTGCGAGCTGCCGCTGAAATCGAACGTATGGCGGACGAACTGACCCGCTTCGTCGGTGACACTTCCGCGCGCCGAGACCATTCGTCAGCGAGCGATAAGGGATCCTCCAACAATGTCGGAAAATATCGACTTGCCGAACAACAGGACGACACGTTCCGCACCGCAAGCTAAGTAGCACGATCGCGACCAGCTCCCACATTACCAGCTCCCACATTATTGTGTTTTACATTTGGATACTCTCACCATGCAGGCACTCGTCATAGATGACTCGCGGGCAATGCGGCGGATCTTGCGCGGCATTGTGGAAAAAATGGGTTTTGAGGTCATCGAAGCTGGTGACGGCAAGGAGGCGCTCGAGCAACTTGCCAACGCCACCAACGTCGAAATGGCACTCGTCGACTGGAATATGCCAGTCATGAACGGCATTGAATTCGTTAAGGCCGTTCGAGCAGATAGCCAATACGAACGGATCAAGTTGGTGATGGTCACGACGGAAACCGAGCCTGCCCAAATGGCACGGGCCTTGATGGCCGGCGTGGACGAGTTCGTCATGAAACCATTCTCGCCCGAGATGCTCACCGAAAAACTGAAGTACATCGGCGTAGCCGGCCTTTAGAGAACACATTGAACATGTCCTCAACTCCAACGAACACGACAAGCGGCGCAACCGCATCGTCCGAATTCTTCTCATTGCTTAACGGCAAGGCGGAGAAGATCCGGATGTTGCCAAGCGTGGCGACTCAAGCACTGGAGATCGTCAAGGATCCCGACTGCGCGATTGGGGAATTCGCCTCGGTTGTCGAGCACGACATGAAGCTTGCTGCCGATATCCTGCGTCTTGCCAATAGCGCCGTTTATCGTGTCGGCGCGCCGGTCGTGAGCCTCCACGAAGCGGTCATTCGGCTCGGATTCCGCCAATGCAAGAACCTGATCCTCTCTTCGTGCATGTCGACGATGATGAAAAGCGTCGACTTGGAAGAAGAGTGGATACGTGGCGTGTTGTGGAAGCACAGCTACGTTACGGCGGTGGCGGCACTCCATTTGAATCGCACGCTTCACCTGGGATTTCAGGGGGAAGAATTCACTGCTGGACTGATGCATGACATTGGCCGCACACTGTTTGCCGTCTTAGTGCCAGAGCGGTTTTCCGAAATCGACCCACTCGAGTTCGATGAATCCGCCGCGACGCTCGAACACGAGCGGACGGTCATCGGCGGCACGCACGCCGAGCTAGGGGCCGCGTTCGCCGACCGCAACAAACTGCCCAGTGCCTTGGTCGACGTCGTGCAATACCATCACACTCCGCTGGAAGCTACGAACAACCGCGAGCTCGTGGCCCTGATCCATGCCGCGGATCACGTCGCCAACCATTTGCAGCGATTCAACGAACCGCTTGGTTACGATCCACTTTTGAATCCCGGGATCCAGATCATCGCTGCTGAACGAGGGGCGCGAATCATGGAGTTGTTCGCATCATCGGCAAACGAAATCATGAACCATTCACTACAAGACGCGGCCGAAGCCGTCAATATATAACTCGATACCTGTCGAACTGCTACGGAGAACTCGTTTGATGAATCAGAAGTACCGCATTCTGCATGCAGATGATTCCTCCGTCGTGCGCAAGCTGCTCGGTGAGGTCTTCGAACGCAGTCAAAAATGCGAGATTGCCTTCTCCGCCAAACATGGCAAAGAGGCGGTCGACAATTTTCGACGCATTGATCCCGATGTGGTCGTACTCGATGTGGAGATGCCGGTGATGGACGGTATTGAGGCCACGACTGCCATTCGGGCAATGTCACCGCAGGTGCCCATTATCATGTGCAGCTCGCTCACGACGCGGGGTGGCGAGGCGACGCTCGATGCGCTGGCTCGTGGCGCCACGGACTATGTGGCGAAACCGACCGGCTCGGGACACCTGGACGACGCGCTCAAGCAACTGAGTGACGAGCTTGTCCCCAAAGTCCTGACGTGGGCGGCACGGTACCGCAAGCATCCTGCCGTCGGCGACGAGGGGCGGGCGCTGGCGTCTACGAGCCATCCACCCGTTCAACGTACGTCGCGGGCCATCGAACAAGACGGTGGCAGAAGACCGCGGCGAGCCGCGCCGGTCCGAGTCGTTGCGGTCGGGGTCTCGACTGGAGGCCCGACGGCATTGGCAAGCCTGTTATCGCAACTACCTCGTGATTTGGATGTCCCAA
>JAGQPD010000743.1 GCA_020426865.1 Planctomycetales bacterium | reverse complement strand
AAGCGGATTGTTGCTGTTGAAGTTGCTGCCGCAGCTCCTTCAGATCGCCCACTACTTGTTCATAGAGCATGGGACGAACTACTGACTCGCGAAGACGCGTTTTTGTCTCACCAATGTCTCTCAGGATGCGGTTGACCAATCGCGTATTACCGCGTGGAGCATAGATCTGTTCGCGACCAGCTCGCAGCGATTGGCGCAATCGATTCACATTGGCCAATCCCCCCAATCCGATGCCGAACAACGCTTCCCGCAGTCCGGCCTTTGGCAAACTGTCTTCGGCGGCCGTCAGCTCGCTCAACGAAATGGCAAAAACCTGCGAATACAATTCAGCCCCGCCGTGGGTCAACAGCTGCTGCCAATCTTCTTCGTCGAAGGATTCAGCGGCTTGGTGTGCGTGGTCGACGAGTTGGCCGACGACCGGAGCGTTGCGACCCTTTCGACGACGATAGTACCCTTCACGTCCATCCTGCAATTCGAACCAGACGGTGGCAGCTACCTCACCTGTCCGCTCGCCAAAGGCATAATCCATGCGATGCGGGAACCCAAACAGCACGTCGCGGATCAATTGCAGCAAGGTCGATTTTCCGGTCGCGTTTGGGCCATAGATGACTTGCAGCGGGTGTCCGCCGAAATCGAGTTCCTGATCAGCGAAGATGCCGTAGTTCTCGATGTGCAATCGCTGTAGCTTCATGCGTCTGCCTCCAGCAACTCGGTCAACAACAGTGTCTCCGCGTCGCGTAACCAACGTCGCACGCGTTGGGGATCGGTCAAGTCGATCCCTGCTTCCGACAGTTCCAGTTGGGCTTTTCGTGCCAGGTCGTCGAAGTCCTCGGTCAGTTTCCGCAAACGATCCTCGTCTGTTTGAAGCGCATCGGCATCCCGCAGCAGCTCGCCCAATAACCCGGGTTGACGACGGACGGCATCGATATCAATGGCGGGAGAGGTATCCCTCACGATCTTCTCGACCCACGTCAGCGCATCGACTTCGTTGGCAACATTGCGAAGCTCGGCACGAAATGCGTCATCCTGGTCCGGATGGGACAATCGTTGATGGGCCACACAGGCGCCGCGGACTTCGATACGTACCGCGCGGTACCGATTGTCGGTCTCTCCTCCCGCGGCCTGCAGTTGCTCGCGGATAACCGTCACCAGATCACCTACGTCATGCTCCGCCCGAGCTTCGACGACGACGCGTTGCCAGCGTAACGTGTCGATCGCATGAAAATGCACCTGGGCGACTTCCGTGCCGCTACATTCGACGATACAGCAGCCCTTGGCTCCCACCTCGCGGATATGCCGTCCTTGCAGGTTTCCTGGAAAGACGACATGCGGAAACTCATGCACAACTTGACGTTGATGAATGTGCCCCAGCGCCCAGTACTGATACCCTTTTCCGACCAGTTGTTCGAGGGCGACAGGGGCATACACGTCGTGATCGGTGTTACCGGTCAAACTGGTATGTAGGACGCCGATATTGAGCCAGCCGGAACGAACCTCCGGATAGGCGGCCACTAAATTGTCTCTCGTTTCACGCTGGGCAAACCCCTGTCCGTGTATCCCGACAGAAACGTCGTCCAGCCAGAACGAAGTTGCCTCGCTGGTACCAAACTGATGGACATTGTCCGGCCAACGGATATGCTGCTGTACGAGACTTTCCGCATCGTGATTGCCGCGTAGCAGATAGACAGGGATATCATGTTGTTGCAGTTTGCGGAATTGCTGAGCAGTCCAGATACCGGTCTGCATATCTTGCCAGGGGCCATCAAACAGGTCACCGGCCAGTATCACGAATCGCACCTGTTGCGAGATTGCCAGTTCGATCAAGTTTTCGAAGGCGCGCCGCGTGGCCCCTCGGAGCACGTCCACGGGCGCCCCTGGATAACGCTCCAATCCGCGCAACGGACTGTCAATATGCACATCCGCGGCGTGCAGAAACTTCATCATCCCTCCCCTTTCGACGCGGGCCGAATCACAGTTCGCGGACGAGAGCCGCGCCGACAAACACCAAACGTGCGGCGATGCATTCGGGCTGTAAACGCAACATTTTGCTTACCGCCTTGCGATAGGCCTCAAGCTGCGGCCGATAGTACGCCACGCGCAATAACACCGCGTCGTCATTATCCGAGTCAATACGGTCCGTCTTAAAGTCGATTATGTCCGCCGCTAGGATCTTATCGCCTTGACGCAACAAGACAAGGCGGTCAATGTTTCCGGCGAGAATCCTTGTCTCTTCCGCTGCCACCACCGGCTGCTCATTGCGCGCCTCCAAACGGATGCGGCCTTGCTGCCAGGCTTTGTTGATGATGGTGTGCCGCTCGAGCATGGACGGCAAACGGTATTCCGCGGAAGATAAAATGCCCCGAATCGCCGGCGATTGCAGCGCCGTTTCGAATTGCTCGAGCGCCAAAGCTACAAGCCCAGCGCGAGTTCCCAACCGCACGGCGAGCTCCTTCAATTCCGCTGAACTGGGACGCCCGGACTCCAACCAGGTCACTTGCTCCATGCAAGCGTGAAGCAGCGTACCATAATCGAAACCTGCCGCATGCGACGTCCCCAACAGGTCGCGAAGTCGCACGCGCGGCCCCCCTTCTAATCCAGACGGACTTGCCGCTTCCAGCGATCGACGACCACTGACCGACGTCTTGGCCAACGCGACACGTGTCAACTGCCGCGGCGATTCGCTCGCCGACACCTCCGCCGTCGACCGCCCAAAATTCGTCTGACGAATCCAATTCTCATCCCCTGCCGCGAACAATTCATCGCCCGCCTGCGGCTCCCGCCGCTCACTCAGCGACGCCATCAGCCAACTGGCAAAACTCTTGCCGTCTCCCTTCGTTCCACTGGCAACGAACATGTACAGCCCGTGAATCGCGCGAGTCATGGCGACATACATCAAGCAGAGTGCTTCGTATGCGCTGCGATCCTTCTCGGCCTGAAACATCGCTTGCACGCGCGATGAAAACAGCGGCAAGAGTTCCTTCTTGACGTACGGACAAATCGCATTGATTTTCAGCGTCCGGGGATCACGCTGGATGACAAATTTCGGATAGTGCCCCGACAAGCTGGCATCCAAATCGGGGAGCACGACGATATCAAATTGCAACCCCTTCGACTGATGCACGGTCATTACCCGCACGTTCGCACTCGTGGGATCGGCAATCTTCTGCTCATCAACATATCGCACGAAATCGCGTGGTCGTAGCGTGGCCTGTGCCTGGTAGTTGTCTGCCAATTCAATCAGCTGCTGCAATCGATTCCATTGCCGGGCCGTACACGCATCTCCCAGCAGCTGTGCCCACCCGTAGATCGCCGCCCCATATCCTTGCTCCATCAGCTGGGCACGTATCGCATGGGATGCCGAATGGGCAGCGACGTCATCGTGCGGGTTGCGGATACGGAAGGCCTTTCCCAAGGCGGTATGCGCCAAATGGAATCGAGCGACCGTGTCTCCCGGATGATCGGCCAATTGCAGCAAAGAAAGAATCGCCAACACGCCCGCGGAATCGCTGAGTGGATTGCCCCCTTCTTCACTGGCTCGGACCCCTGCTTCACGCAGCCTATAGATCAATTCCGCGACCGTGTCGTTCCGCCGTGTCAACACGCCGATACTTGCATCCGGTGCCTGCCGATGCAGCGCGACGATCCATTGAACGGCATCCGCCAATACGGCAGAAGAACCTGTTTCGCCCGCCACGTCGGCCGCCATCCGCAACGAAACGTACCCCGGCAGCTCGGTGCGGCTCGTCTTATGCGGCCGATATTGTGCGTACCACTGCTGGATCCCGTTGGCGAAATCGCCCGTTGTTCCCGAACTGTTGAGATTGGCGAAAAACAAGTTAACAGCGTCAATCACGACCGACGATGAACGAAAGCTCGTGACGAGCGACTCTTCCTTCAGTTCCCCCAGTTGTTCGCGCAGCTGGTCGAAAATCTCCCATAGTCCGCCCCGCCAACCATAGATCGCCTGCTTGGCATCGCCCACACAAAAGAAGGAACCGTCGGTGGACGAATCGTGCGTAATTCGACGTGCAAACGGCAGCAGTACATCCCATTGCAATAACGATGTGTCCTGGAATTCATCCAACAACAAATGATCGATGTGGCCATCAATCCGATACGCGACTGCCGAAAGACTTTCGCCCGGTCCCACGCCAGCAATCGTCGCCGGAACGTCGTCAAACTGCAGGCCTCGCTGCTGATGCTTCAACCGCTGGTAGAACTCGTCGAAGCGCTGCACCAACTGCCGTACGCCCTGCAGATAGTTTGCGTAGTGATTGACGATGACGACCGTCGCCTGACGAACCAACCGCCGGTAACCGTCACGAAGCAGATCGGGAATCACAACCTTGGCATACCGCTCCTCGTCGTCGACCACTTTCTGGACAATGGTCTGACTGACAAAACCGATCCAGTCCCCTCCCAACGCGGCAGCCAAGGCCTTCTGATGGCCACCAAGGAAGGTTTTGTTCTGAGGTAACTCGGCCTGCTGCAGACAATCAATCAACTGCATCACTTCCGCCGGACTCATCGGTTCCGAGCGCGGCTGGAGGCATTCCCATGCCTTGTCGTCAGCTTCGCGGTACATGTGATAGACATCGCTCACCGTGTCCAGCATCAGCTGACTCAGCCGACGCACCGCATCTCCCTGGGTCAGTAGGCGGAGCAGCACGCGTCGCCGCTGAGGTTCGTCGTCCAGCATCTGACTGACTGCTGCCTGTCGCAATGCGTCATCCTGCAGCTTGTCGATGATTTGCCACCCTGGTGGCAATCCCAAGTCGAGGGAAAAGCTGTGAGCGATCTGGCCAAAAAAACTGTCGAGCGTGGCAACACGAATGCGATGCAAACGCCGTAACAGCTGGCCGAGCATCTGTTGCACTTGCTCGGTGGATAAACTCGGTTCGCCAATTGCCAGGGCCAATTGATGGCGATATTTTTCGGCGTCGTTCCCCTCGGCCGCTTCGGCCAGACGCAAGACAATGCGTTCCAATATCTCACCCGCCGCCTTGCGGGTGAATGTCGTGGCCAGAATGCGTTCTGGAGGGCAAGATCGGTGAATCAATCGCAGATAGCGATTGGAAAGCTGGTACGTTTTTCCCGTTCCCGCCGAGGCGCGTATCAACAGGTTACGTGTGGAGTGCATCCGTTCCTCGGCCGTTGCGGCATTGACAATCGACGAAGATCCACCCGTTCCGCGTCATCCTCAACCATGACCGAAACTACGTCGAGATCGTCATCTTCATTACATCGTAGCCGATCAGGAAAATTGCCGCATCCACCAGTGCATGGCTACCCCATGTGGCCCAGAGGTTTCCCGAACGGTGATAGATCCAGGCCCACACCGCGCCCCCCACGGCCACACTGACGGAAAAGAACCAGGTCTCCCAGGAAGCCAAACCGAAGTATTGGCCCAGCACAATCACGTGATGTGCCATGAACCCCACACTGCTGATCACGACAGCCCATAGCGGGTCGACAAAGATCTTCAGGCGGTCAAAGATGAACCACCGCCAGTAGTATTCTTCGAGAAACGAGTGGACAAGCGAGTAGAAGACGGAAAGCGCGATGTACGAACCGGTGCCCGCCAGGTGCATCCCGGCGATTTTGGCCTGAATCTGTTCCGCTGGCCAAGTAAACGATGGCGACGATTTGAGCCAACCATGGTAGATCAACAGCATCACGCCGCCGACGGCCGCACCGAAGACCAATGCCAACAATACACCGGTATGCTGTGGGCTCCGCCATTGCAGTCGTTGACGCTGCAGCCCCCACAAACAAATCAGCGGCAATGCGAATTGCAGGAGCTTGCCTCCGCCGGCCATCCCGAGCTGAGCGGCCGCCGGTGCGTCGCGCAGTACCGCGAAGTACAACCAGGTCACGAAGGACGGAAGCACCAAGGCCACCAGCAACAGCCCCAGCAGATAGGGTCGCTGCCCGGCCGAAATGGTTGACCGAGCATCGGCATCGTTCGAATGCGACATTATACCCCCAACGCGTCACTCGGAATCCGCGTGGTCCGCTGGCTTGAGGCCTTTCTTGTGTCCACCGACGCCAATGGGATTCGGGTCATACTCGCCAACAAGATCGACGGTGGCGCGCGCAGGAATCTTGTCCTCCATCCCCAGACACCAGTACGTGGCGTTGACCAACATCCGTCGCACACCCTCGCTTTGAAGGTCGCCGCCGTGCCCCATTGTGGTAGTGAAAACCCGCGCAGCCTTTCCACTGCTTCCGGTAAAAGTCTTCGTCCAAGCGATCGGCAGCACCGTCTTTTCGGTGTTGGGCTCGTCACCGGGATGCATTCCTTTGAGCACAACACCCTCTACGATCGGCGTGCAGTCTCCTTGCAGTTGCGTCAAGCCATACACGTCAGACGGCCCCCAAATGTCATCGAGGCCTCTGGCGATCGGGTGATCCTTCGCCGTTTCGGCAATCCGTCCGCGGGTGCTCTCGCGTTGATGATGCCCGTGATGACTGATCCATGTCTCACCTAAAACCTGACGGCCAAAACCTCCGGGCCAGTCGCGGCTTTGAAAAGAATATTTTGCAAACGGGCTGTCGTTCGACTTGTAATTGAAGGCGTGCGTCGCCGTCCGCAGCCCCAACATCGGTTTGCCGCTGTTCACGAAATCGACAATGTGCTTCATCTGATCATCGGGCAACTGCCGGAACCGAGTGAAGATGATCATCATGTCGGCCGTGTCGAGGGCTTCCAGTCCGGGAATGTTGTCCAGCGTTTGTGGGTCGATTTCGTGGCTGTCGCGATTGATGGCAAACAGCACCGTGCAACGAAAGCCGTGATGCTTTGCCAGAATCTTCGCCAACTGCGGTATCAGCTCTTCGCTCCGGTACTCCTCATCCCCCGACACCAACACGATCTGCTTACCGCGTCCAGGTCCGTCGCCCCCTTGCAGCGTCAACCAGCGAGGATCGTCGGCCGCGCCTCCGAGCGACGCAGTTGCGCCGACAAAGGAGCACGCCAGTGTTACCACAATCCCCAGCGTCGCGTAATTCATGCACTTCATGATCTCGTCGTCCTTTCCCGGCAATTCACCACAATATCGTATAAAATTCAGACTTTAGTGTTCGATCTTGGTATTTGGCAAAGCCGCTTGCAGTTTCTCGTAACCGGCTTCCGTAATCTTGGTAAAAGTGATACTCAAATAGCTCAGGTTCTTCAACGACGACAACGCCGGTATGGACTGGTCGGTGATATTCGTCGAACCGACGTGCAGCCACTTAAGCTGATCAAATCCTTCCAGTTTCTTGATCCCGGCATCCGTAATCGCGGTCTTGTCCAGGTTCAACGTCGTCAGCTTGGGCATCGTGGTCAGATCGTCGATGGCGGCATCACCAACGAGCGTCAGCCAAAGATTGACCGACGCAAGCTTCGGTAACTTGGCCAGTGCCTTTACGCCAGGATCTCGCAACGCCGTTTCACTGAGATCGATCTCGGTCAATTCGGTCAGCGGCGACAATGGCGACAAGTCCGTGCCAGAGATGGCGATGCCACGAATCCGCAGCTTGTTCAATTTGGTCATTTTGCCCAAGTGGGGCAACCCCGCGTCGGTAATATAGACGCGCGTCAAGTACAGCTCAATGACGTTCGGCAACTTCGACAATTCGGCAAGCCCGTCGTCGGTGATATCCGTATCGTCCAAGCCAATCGCCTTGAGCGTGGGGATGCCGGCGAGCACAGCCGCACTTTTGTCACCGATTGCCTTGCCGGTCCCTTTGAAATTCTTCAGCTTCTCTTGATTGGCCAACGCGGCAATACCTTTGTTGGAGACCTTGGTGTAACGGACGTCCAACAATTCCAATTGCTGCGTTTCTGCCAAAGCCGTGAGGGTCCCGTCGCCGGTGTTCGTTCTCAACAGGGATACGTGCGTCAGCCCCGGGATCGCCGCGAGGTTTTGCAGCCCCTCGTCGCTGGCACTGGATAACGGCAGGCTGATCCGGCGTAACTGTTTCATTTGCGATAGCTGTTTCAGCCCAGCGTCGGTGACCTCCACCTTTTCCATGGTCAGGTCCTCCAATGCCGGGATCGCCATGATCAGCGGAATGCTGTCGTCGGAAATACGCCGGCCGAAAAGCACGAGCTTCTTGAGTTGGGGGAGACCGGCCAGCGCCTGGAGATCCGCTGGTTCGGGATCCAGCTGCGACAGATCTGCTGATACCGCGTGACCTTCCTTCAGTTGCACTGCGGCGCCTCGATCTCGCAGTTGCGAGATTCTTTCGGATTCGTCGGCCCGGGCGTCCTGGGCAAGCCCGGTTGCCAGGGAGCTCAGGCACAGCCAGCTCAAGCACAGCCAGCTCAAGCACAGCCATGCCTGGCAGAAGCGGCGATAGCGGGTGAATGATGTGTCATGCGCCATGTGCCCGGTCGCGACACCTGGCAGAGCAATCGAAATTGTAATAAATCGGTAGCGCGGCATATCTTGCAGCTCCTCTTTTTTTTGAACCTGATAGGTAGTTTCAACCCGAATTGCCTATGAGTATACTGTGGCGGTTGGCCAGATGTCAGGGTTGAACGCATGGGATCCAGACAGTTTGTCGCGACAACGCGAATTGCCGAAGACATTGCGGACTTCACTTAGGAGAAATCGTCCATGAAATTACGTGCGAATCGACGAAAGTTTATGCAAACAACGGCGGCGGTGGGCGTTGGCTTTTGGGCGACGGGGTCGCTCAAGCCAGTGCGGGCCCAGGACGCCAACAGTCAGGTTCAAATTGCCTGTGTGGGTGTCGGTGGCAAAGGGGATAGCGATTCATCGGATGCTGGACGCCTGGCGAAAGTCGTTGGCATCTGTGACATTGACGAGCGCAATCTGAACAAGAAGGCGAACAATTATCCGGATGCGAAGAAGTTTGTCGATTTCCGTGAGATGTTTGCCGAGTTGGGTGACAAGTTTGATGCGGTAACGGTCAGCACTCCGGACCACAACCACGCCTTGGTTTCGATCAGTGCGATGATGTTGGGCAAGCATTGTTTCTGCCAGAAGCCGCTTACGCACGACATATGGGAAGCCCGCATGATGGGCGAGGTGGCGCGTAAGCAAGGCGTAATTACGCAAATGGGGAATCAAGGTACGGCTCACGACGGGTTGCGTCGCGCGGCCAAGTTCTTGCAGCAAGGCGGTTTGGGCACGGTCCGCGAAGTACACGTCTGGACGAATCGTCCGATTTGGCCACAGGGGAACGAACGTCCCAAGGAAGAGCAAGAAGTACCGCCGCACATTCACTGGGATCAATGGTTAGGAACCGCGCCGTTCCGCCCCTTCCACGCGGAAACATATCATCCGTTCAACTGGCGTGGTTATTGGGATTTCGGCACAGGTGCATTGGGCGACATGGCCTGCCATACTTTCAATATGCCGTTCATGGGCCTGGAGCTGCGCGACCCGACATCGGTCCAGGCACGGACATCGGGCCACAATGGCGACACTTATCCAGGCTGGTCGGTGATTGACTTCGAGTTCCCTGCGCGCGGTGACCGGGCGGCGTTGAAGATGACCTGGTACGACGGCGGCGAACGGCCGGGCACCGACATCTTGGGTGACATCAAACCGGCTGACAGCGGCCTGATGATCATCGGGTCGGAAGGCAAGCTGTATTCGCCCAACGATTACGGCGCCGAATACGACTTGATTGGCGTTGAGGAGCCGAAGGACATTGAGTTCAACAAATCGCCTGGGCATTTCAACGAGTTCATCATGGGGATCAAGGGGGAATACAAACCCGTCTCGAATTTCCCGGACTACGCCGGCCCGCTCACTGAAACGATCCTGCTGGGCAATTTGGCCGTCTGGTCTGGCAAGCGTGTTAACTGGGATGCACAGGGCCTGAAGGCCGAGAATGCCCCCGAATTGGACAAGATCATCCATCGCGAGTACCGCGACGGGTTCTCTGTCGACGAAGCCTTGATGGCTCATGCCTAGTTCGTGACATCCACCACGCGGTTGCCCCGGCCGAATTTATGTCGGTGCGGGGCAACTCATTTTTTCAAAACGATCATGACATTCATCAACGACTCGTTCTTGCTCACCAACGACAAAGCTCGGCATTTGTACAATACGTTTGCCAAGAACGAACCCATACTCGATTATCATTGCCACTTGCCACCCAAGGACATTGCGGAGAATCGCCGCTTCGCCAACTTGTTTGAGATCTGGCTGGAAGGTGACCATTACAAATGGCGTGCGATGCGGTCCAACGGCGTGGCGGAACCACTTTGCACTGGCGACGCCCCGGCAAAAGACAAATTCATGGCATGGGCCGCCACCGTGCCGCATACCCTCCGCAATCCGCTCTATCATTGGACGCATCTGGAACTGAAGCGATATTTCGGCATCGACGAATTGCTGAGCCCGACGACCGCCGAATCGATTTGGAATCGTACCAGTGAATTGCTGGCGAGCGATCAGCTTTCCGTACACGGGATTCTGAACTCGTTCCACGTCAAGGCCGTATGCACGACCGACGATCCGGCCGATGCACTGACGGATCACGAACGAATTGCCAGTTCCGGCCTGTCCACACGCGTATATCCAACCTTCCGCCCTGACAAGGCGTTCCTGATTGACCAACCGCCATTGTTCAACGCCTGGCTCGATAAGTTGGCCGCCACTGCCAACACGGAGCTTGACTCGCTTGACAAAATGCTCGACGCCTTGAGCCGCCGACATGCCGATTTCCACGCGTTAGGAGGCAGACTCTCCGACCACGGTCTATGTCGGCTACCAGCAGGGTACTGCGACGAACGCGAGGCGGCCCATTTGTTCGACAAGGCTCGCGGTGGCACTTCCGCGTCACCCGAGGAACAAGATCGCTTTACTGGATTTTTGATGCTCTTCTTCGGACGATTGGACGCCTCACGCGGCTGGACCAAGCAAATGCACGTCGGCGCGCGGCGGAACAACAATACGCGTCTCTATCGACAACTCGGCCCCGACACCGGCTTCGACTCGATCGGCGATTGGGAACAAGGCGATCGCCTAGGAACCTTCCTCGATCTCCTGGACCGTGAAAACGCGCTGCCCAAGACCATTCTCTATAACCTTAACCCTTCCGACAACTATCTGTTTGCCACGATGATCGGCAACTTCCAGGATGGCTCAGTCCCGGGCAAGATCCAGTGGGGCAGCGGTTGGTGGTTCCTCGATC
>JAGQPD010000742.1 GCA_020426865.1 Planctomycetales bacterium | reverse complement strand
AATCGCGTAGGCGCGGATATCAAGGGGTGCGAACGAGTTGTTTTGCAGCTCGATGGCACCGGTCGTACGATTGACGACGATCTTTAGCTGGGGGATTTCGCCGAACACTTCGACTTCACCCAGCGACAGAACGTTCATGTCGTCGGTCGACACGCCCAGAGGATCTGGTGTTCGGCTGACGCGGATGTAGCGACCCACGATATCTTGTCCTAGCATGTTGTCCGACACGACGAGTGGGCTTCCTAGGGCATTGCCTTGATTAAGGGTTGTCGATCGAACGACGGTCGTGCCGTCGCTGGCCAACACGTCGAGCGTAATATCACGCATCCGCTCGGGGCAGCAGCCGCCGCCACGATTCCAGAGTGCGACGCCATCGATTTGGCTTTCCAGTCCCAGGTCGAGCGTCCAGGTTGCGGCCGCATCGCCGGAGGCGGTGTGTGTGAAATTGCTCAGGCTGCCGTCGATCGCCAGGCCGGCGACGAAGGTTCCGTTGAAGTTCGAGGACTGCGTCGCCGTACCGAGCGGCGCGATGTTGGGACGCACATTGGCGCCCGGTCCGAAGACCTGGACCTCCCCCAGTGATAACACTCGGCCGTCATCGTTTGCCAAACCAGGAATCGGGGTTCGGCTGACCTTGACGACTCCGCCGTTGATGGTTCCACCCGTCAATTCGACCAGGTTCAACTCAATGCGGTCTGGATTGTTGAGAACGTTGCCCGGATTTAACACGGGGGACACATACAGGTCTTGGGTATCGGCCGCATTCCGGACGGTGACCGTGATGTCTTGTAATCGCAATTGACAGCAACTGTCGCGATTATGGAGGACAATCGTGCCGATATCCGTGCTGCCGCCAGCAAGTGATACCTGCCAAGAGGGCGTCTCATCGGTATTGATCGTGTGGGTGAAGTTGTAAATGTTTCCATCGATCCCAAGGTCGGCCAAGAAATCGGTGTCGCTGTAATTCGACGACTGGGAGGCCGTACCGCCGATGGCGACATTGGTGGCTGAACCTGGCAGAAGAACTGCTTGGGCCGGAGTCGCTTGCATCACGAGCACCGTTGCCGTCACCACCAAGGCCAACACCGTTGTAGCTTTGATTCGGCGGCGTCCCCATGCCAGTGCCCCGAGGATCGGCATCAATAGCAAGGCGAAAGTTGGTTCCGGAACCGAGTTGAGTGCGGCAAACGAACCCGCTCCGTTGGCGGCTTCGTATGCGTTGACAAAGGTGCTGAAATCATCCAGATCACTGTCGCCATCGCCGTCGTAGTCACCACGTTGGTACGATTGCACGAGGTTCAAGCCGCTCATGTCGGAAAACGCATTGTCACGATGGATGCTCCAGTCGAGCGCATTGACGCTACCGTCAAAGTTCAAGTCGCCGATGGCAAACGCCTCACCGCCATTACCGGTGAAACGAATCTGCAGGTTGACGAGCGTTTCGTTGTCCGAAAGGAGCATGCGGCCCGACAGATCGTTTTCGACAGGATTCTTCGACCAGATATTGCCGAGATTCACGACGGTTGATTGTTTGACCAGTGTTTGGGCACCCAATGTGCCTTCAGACAGTTCATTGGCACTGCCTGGTGCAAATTGATACCACTCGTCATCGGGATCGAATCCGCCGCCGTTGTTAGAATCTTGATTTCCCGAAATGGAATTCCATTGGGCAGGATTGAGCGAACCGCGCGTTGAGCGGATCGACAGGGTCGAGATCGTTAGGTCATTGGCCGTGTTGTTACGGAGCGTGGCGTTACCTGTGTCACGATTGATTTCCAGGACCGGGAACAAGTCCACACCGGTGTCCACCAAGGCGCGAACCACATAGGCACTCAGTCCCGGATCCGTGCCACCGCCACCGTCGCCAGGGAGGGCTTCGATAACCTGCGTCGCCGAGTCGGCAACGAACCGTCCGATGACAAACTCGCCGTCGCCGCGTGTCACGTTGTCCGAGGCCGAACCCAGGCCCGTGCCATCACTGAACCGCGTGTCGCGTGCCGCACAGCAGCCACGGCCGTCCATCACGCCGAAGATCTGTACAGCGTAGTTGGTGCCTGGTACGAGATTCTCAATCTCAAATTGACCACCACCGCCTTGCCACGTATGGCTGCCCAAGATGAGGTCGAACTCGGGATCGAATGTGCGCGGTGGCTCGAACACTTGATCGCCCGTGATACTCGCCAGAATCGGACTGCGAGACGTGAAGGTTATCACCTCCGCCCCAGCCGTCACCGTGTGGTCGACACCACTGTTAGTTGCATTGATCGCTTGGGCCAGCACCCCTTCTGTCAAAATCGACTGCGTGCCTTCCACGGTCCCGACCGGATCCCACAAAATATTAGCAGCGGACGTCATCGTCGCCGTCGCAAAGAGCACGCTCAACGTGCCGACAGCCAATTGCCATTTCTTGTGCATTTAACTATTACCCTTATGCATATCCTTGGTGTAGTCACCACAAACGCAAGACATTTCCCGCAAACAACAGCACACCAGCAACCTCGTTTTACGCCAGTTGAAGCGCGTCTCATGTTAACCCTTACAACTGCGGTTTGCAATAGTTTTGGGGAAAGTTTTAGGAGTGGGGGGAATATCGGGGCCGATTGGTCCAGCGGATGCTCGCCTCCAAGGCGGCGCCTTGGTTTCACACGCCGGGTTTGCTAGCACAAACGTTGGGATCGCGTGATGGGGTGTGCCTGGCGATTGCGGTAGTACTGTAGTATTGCGGTAGCGAAGTGAGGCAGTAGCTTCGACGGCAGGGGAAGGGGGACGACGAATGTTGGAAAATAAGGGCTGGGGTTGATTGCGGGTTTTTGGCGAAGTAGTCAAAGTTAATCATTGCATTTCTAAGGTATTTGGTATATTCTCAGAAGCCGCAGGGGCACGCGCTCGCGGGGAAGTTCAGTCATTCAATAAGCGGGGTAATTCTACTATGACAAACGGTCGAAACCGTCGTCACGCGGCTTTCACGCTCGTCGAGCTGCTGGTCGTCATTGCGATTATCGGACTGCTCGTCGCACTGTTGTTGCCGGCCGTCAACGCGGCGCGCGAAGCAGGCCGGCGCACGCAGTGCCAGAACCATTTACGACAGCAAGGGTTGGCGTTCATCAATCACGAATCGGCCCTTGGGTACTTTGCTTCCGGTGGCTGGGGTTATCTCTGGACGGGCGATCCCGACATGGGGAGTGGCGAGAAGCAGCCCGGAGGCTGGTCTTTCAGCATTTTGCCTTACCTTGAGGAATCGAACGTCAATGCTATTGGAGCTGGATTGGCGCAGGCGCAGAAGCGGCAGGCGCTGTTGCAGCAGAAGATTACGCCAATCCAAATTTTCTATTGCCCAAGTCGCCGACCGGCAGTCGTAGGTTATGGGCCGGAAGACTCATTCAACGCTGCGGGACCGGCTGACAAATTGGTGGCGAAGACCGACTACGCCGCCAACGGTGGCTGTTATTCTCCGAACGAAAACAATCCCGTTGGGTGGACTGCCGGTCCGCCTCTTACCTGTTTGAACACCTATCCTGACTGCAATTGGGGCCCATACACCGATAAGAATGTAAATAAGTACTTTGATGGCGCCGTCAATCCTCGCCTTCCCGTGCCACTGAAGAAAGTCAAAGACGGTACCTCCAAGACGATGCTGGTAGCCGAGAAATTCCTGCGGGATGAGTATCACGACCTGAGCCACACGATCAACACCTGTTCGGACAACAATTCTCTTTACCAAGGATACGACTGGGACGTGATTCGCTGGACGAAAGCACGCATTGCCAGTTACGTTCCGCAGCCGGATACTGCGGTCGAAGATAATTGCTCGGTGCGTTTCGGTTCCTCGCACGCCGCGATCTTCAACGCAGTCTATTGCGATGGTTCGGTGCATGGTATCAATTACGACATCGATACGCTGGCATTTGAACAGCTTGGATCGCGGGCCGACGGTGGTGCCGGATGTGCCCCGCCTGTTGCGTCCGGTGGTGGGACGCGCTGAGACGCGTTGCAATCGCACGCGACTACTGTAAAATCAACTCTGAGAACTCAAGGAGGTGCAGGCGAAGGGGCCTGCACCTTTTTCATTTCCTTCGCAAGTCTTACCCGTTGTTGGCGAGCCGGGATGGTGAGTCGTACGGGTTGTCAGGAGTAAAAAATCGTGGCCTTAGGCACAACACTGACGCGTCGAGACGTGTGGCAAATTCGTCGCACGTGGGGAGATTTGACGGTGGTAGCTGCGACGGTAGCAACGGGCGCCCTGGCGACCCTCTGTGGTTGTGGCGGCTCGTATGAAGTAATCAAGTTCGAGCCTGCTCAGGCAGCCGAAGTCGCGCTACAGACCTACGACAAGAACGGTGACGGAAAACTGGATAGTAAGGAAGTCGTAGAGTCTCCCGCGCTGCAATCGTCACTCGCCAAGCTCGATACCAACCGGGACAAGGCCATTGATGCCGGAGAAATCCAGGCGCGCTTCGAAGCGTACAAGTCGCAGTCCGAATTGGTAGGATCCACCGTTACGGTTACTCAAAAACGTCAACCCTTGATGGCGGCGACCGTGAAGATTGAATCGGAGCCGTTCATGGGAACGGATTTGCCGGTGCAGGAAGGGACCAGCGCCAGCGACGGTTCGGTTAGCCTGAGTTCTTCGTCAGAAAAAATGTCGGGATTGTTTGCGCCGGGATTCTATCGCATCACGATTAGTTCCACGGGTGCCGCGGATTTTGTGACCGGTGTTGAAATCGCCGACGATCTTCCTACGGCTCAACGCATCGTCGTCGACGTGAAGTAATCTCGCCTTCGGTTCGGTCTTCTCGCTTCCGCTCGGGCTATCGGTTCGCGCCGCAGCCAAGTAGCATGGGGGCATGAACGAATCGCTCCCCAACTTTGAAGGCCGCAACTTTGAAGGCCGCTGTGTCGCCGCATTCGAAAGCCGGCGGGGCGAAGAGCTCGCGAGGATGATTCAGCGTTGCGGCGGTGTCGCTGCCGTGGCCGCATCGATGCGGGAGGTGCCGCTGGAAAAGAATGTTGCCGCAGTCGACTTTGCCAAGAGCGTCATGACCGGCGGCATCGATGTCATGTTGATCATGACGGGTGTGGGCTTCAAGCATCTACTTGGCGCGATCGAACGGCACGTTGATCAACGTCGGTTCTTGGATTCCTTGTCCGATATCATCACGATCGCTCGCGGCCCCAAGCCGGTGGCGGTCATGCGCGAATATGGATTGTCGCCGACTTTTCGAGTGGCCGAGCCGAACACGTGGCGCGAGTTGCTAGCCTTAATCGATGCTGAAATCCCCATCGCCAACCAAAACGTGGGGTTGCAGGAGTACGGCAAGCCGAACGCCAGTCTGGTCGCAGGCTTGGAAGCCCGCGGCGCCCGCGTCGTGCCGCTGAGAGTGTACCGCTGGGAGTTGCCCGAGGATCTGGGGCCGCTGCAAGAAAATATCAAACGCATCGCCGATGGGCATTGCCAGCTGGTGCTGTTTACGTCGGCACATCAGGTGACGAATATGTTGCGGTGTGCCGATGAGATGCGATGCGAACGTGCGTTGCGAGCCGCAATGCGGAGGTGCGTGATTTGCAGCATCGGCCCGATGACCAGCGAGGCGTTGTACGATGCCGGTTTTCACGTTGACATGGAACCGTCGCATCCGAAAATGGGGCATCTTGTGCAAGAAGCTGCTGCTGCAAGCCAGCGCTTGTGGCGAAACAAACAACAGATTGTGGCGACAATGCAGACACCCGCCGAAGATTTTACGGATCCGAATTCGGGTCCCAAGGCACCCTGGTACGACGGGCCGTTCATGAAGGCTTGTCGCGGCGAGCCTTCCGATGTGACGCCGGTGTGGCTCATGCGGCAGGCAGGGCGGTACTTGCCCGAGTACCGTGAGATTCGCGCGCGCACCAGTTTCTTGGAATTATGCAAAAACCCCGAGTTGTGTGCTGAAGTCATGGTGTCGACCGTGAGACGGTTGGGTGTCGACGCCGCGATCATTTTTTCGGATCTGCTTCCGATCTTGGAACCGATGGGATTGCAACTGGAATACGCTGCTGGTGAAGGGCCCGTGATACATAACCCGGTACGCGAACCGTATGATGTCGACCGCGTGAGTGCCCTGGACAGCATGGAACAATTGCAGTTTGTGGCGGAGACGGTGCGGCAGACTCGCCTCGATCTTTCCGATGATATCCCGGTAATCGGTTTCGCCGGTTCTCCCTTTACGCTGGCCAGCTACGTGATCGAGGGAGGCTCCAGTCGCCATTACCAGCACACCAAGTCGTTGATGTATCGCGACGCCGGTGCCTGGAAGGCGCTGATGGAGAAATTGGCGGCGTCGATTACGTTGTATTTGAATGCACAGATTGCCGCTGGTGCACAATGCGTGCAGTTGTTCGATTCGTGGGCGGGATGCCTGGGAGTGGAAGACTACCGACAATTTGTCCTTCCGTATGTTCGATCGATCATCGCACATATCACTCCGGGTGTTCCCGTGATCAATTTCGCGACCGGTAACCCGGCCTTGCTTCCGGCGTTGGCCGAAGGAGGGAGTGCCGTTGTGGGGGTCGATTGGCGTATCCGACTGGACGATGCCTGGCGAACCGTGGGCTACGACAAGGCCGTGCAAGGAAATCTCGATCCGGTGACACTGATGGGGCCGCGCGCGTACGTCTGTCAGCGCGCGGAAGAGGTGTTGCGGATGGCAAATGGTCGGCCGGGGCATATCTTCAATCTGGGCCACGGCGTGCTGCCGCACACCCCTGTGGACAATGTGTTGGCACTGATTGACACCGTGCACAACTTTCGGCACGAGGCAGGATAACATTGGTCGCGCCAAAGCCGCGTTAGGCGTCCTGCCCATCGCGATTGACGATGTCAATGACTTCGCGGAGACGCCCAAGGTCACGGCGATTGAACTCGAGAGCGAGTCGAGGCAAATCCGCCAAGTCGGGTTCATCCCGCTCCTCAGACAGGGCGGAGCGCAATTGGAATTCGCCCCGTGCCAGAATGTTCCGGTAGTCGCGGTTGAGTCGATCGAGCGTGGTGGCGGAAATCGTTCGTTGCAGCCGCAGTACCAGCCGCTGCTTCACGTAACGCATGCTGTGGAAGACGCGGTAGAACGTCAGCAGTTCCTCGACAGCCTCCACACACGAATCGGTCCGCTTGAACAACGAGAAATCGGTCGGCGAGATCATTTGTTCGGCGAGCAAATGTTCTCGCACAAAGTCGACGAACGCCTGCCAATAGGTTCCTCCGGGATAATCCAGCAGGACCAGCGGAACCAGATCTCGCTTACCCGTCTGCAACAGCGTGAGCACCTCCAAAGCTTCATCC